>DCHN01000047.1:0-13686 GCA_002315995.1 Bacteroidales bacterium UBA1751
AGAGCACCTGCTTTGCAAGCAGGGGGTCAAGGGTTCGACTCCCTTGTTCTCCACAAAATTTAAAGGCGTCTGATGACGCCTTTTTTTATTGGGGCCCTGCCACAAACCCTGCGTGTTCCACGCTTGCTATTGCACAAACCTTCCCTGCTTGCCTTACTCTATCCTCTGATGCGGCTTGTTAATAAGATATTCGGCTATTTGAACGGCGTTGAGGGCGGCGCCTTTGCGAATCTGGTCGGAACTGAGCCAAAGGGTTATTCCGTTCTCCTGAGCTATATCTTCTCTGATTCTCCCCACAAACACCTCATCCTTTCCTGATGTATAGAGAGGCATAGGATACTCCTGAGAAGCAGGATTATCAACCACTGCTACTCCAGGGGCGCTCTCAAGCGCACTACGTACCTGTTGCGCTGAGAGTCTCTTTTCTGTCTCTATCCAAAGTGCTTCAGAATGGGAACGAAGCGAAGAGATGCGTACACAGGTTGCACTGCATCTTATGTTGGAGTGGAGGATTTTCCTGGTTTCGTTGAACATCTTCATCTCCTCTTTGGTGTAGTCGTTCTCTGTAAAGATGTCAATTTGAGGAATTACATTGTATGCGAGTTGATATGCAAACTTCTTTACCGTTACCGTATTGCCTTCAACAATATCTTTGTATTGCTGCTGCAGTTCCGCCATTGCCTGCGCTCCGGCACCGGATGCACTCTGATAGCTGGCTACCCTTACTGCTTTGATATGTGAAAGCGACTCAATGGGCTTGAGTACAACAACCATCATTATTGTTGTGCAGTTGGGATTTGCAATTATTCTTCTTGGGGCGTTCAATGCATCCTCTGCATTACATTCAGGTACAACAAGCGGTACGTCAGGATCCATTCTGAAGGCACTGGAGTTGTCTATCATTATTGCTCCGTACTTTGTAATTGTACTGGCAAACTCTTTGGAGGTGGAGGCTCCGGCGCTGGTGAAGACTATATCAACATCTTTAAAATCGTCGTTGTGGGCGAGGAGTTTTACCTCAATTTCTTCACCTTTAAAACAATATTTTGTTCCTGCGCTTCTGCCTGAGCCGAACAGAAGAAGTTTGTTAACCGGGAAGTTTCTCTGCTCCAGAACTCTGAGCAGCTCCTGCCCAACTGCGCCGCTGGCACCTACTATTGCTATGTTTTTCCCTTTGTTCATTGTTTTGCTCTTTATCTTATTCAACACTTGACAGTATGTCGTTCAATACTCCGGATGCCGTCTGGTATGCTCCTGCTCCTGCTCCCTGAATAACTAGAGGAGAGGGGTAGAATGCCGTTGTAATAATTGCACAGTTGTCGGTTCCGTTAAGGTTATATAGAGGGTGGTTCGAGTCAATATTTTGGAGGGATATGGTTGCCTTGTAGTTCTCATTTGCACACTTTACCAATGATGCGGTAAAACGCTGTTTGAGACCTTCTTGGG
Organism: Bacteroidales bacterium UBA1751; assembly: GCA_002315995.1. Lineage (GTDB taxonomy): Bacteria > Bacteroidota > Bacteroidia > Bacteroidales > UBA932 > Egerieousia. The sequence continues at coordinate 1,447 of DCHN01000047.1, forward strand.
CAGCCTGCTGGTATCTTGAAGCGAAGAGTGCTTCATTTTTCTCCAGAAGTGTATAGAACTCCTCCACTGAACCATTAAAATACTCATTTCCAAGAATAGGTTCTATTTCAATACTGCTCTCTTCCAAATCAAGACCTGCCATTCGTGCAGAGATGAGGAGTTTTCTCAATACATCTTTTCCGCTCAGATCAAGCCTTGGGTCTGGCTCGGTATAGCCTGAATCTTGGGCTTTTCTTACAATCTGGGCAAATGTGAGGCCATCTTCACCGCCTTTATAGGTGCTGAAGATGTAATTGAGCGTTCCGGAGAGAACGGCCTCCATTTTAAGAATCTCATCGCCGCTGTTCACACATCTTGCAATGCTCTCCAGTATTGGAAGTGCTGCTCCAACCGTGGTCTCATATTTAAGGCTTGCTCCATTTTCAAGGGCTGCCTTCTCTGCCGCCTTATAATCCTTTAGAGATGAACTGAACAGAATTTTGTTGCAGGCTACAATTGAATATCCCTTTTTGAGCAGAGAGATGTATTTGTGAGTTACATCGCTGCTTGCCGTACAGTCAACGAAGATTGCGTTCTCAACTGTGCAGCCAAGCAGAGCCTCATGATAGCCATTATCGGCTGCGGAAGTACCATTTTCAAGTAGGGAGCCTGCCTGTGATGCATCAATTCCAGCGGTGTTGAGGATATACTTGCGGCTGTTGGCAATTGAACAGATGACAACTCTTTTGCCGCTTCGTTGTGCAATTTTATTGGCATTTCTGCCAATTATGTCAACAAGTGCCTTTCCAATGGTGCCGAAGCCGGCAATAAAGAGATTTATCTGTTTTTCGGGACTCTTGTCAAAGAACTCGTTGTGAATGGTCCGTATTGCTTCGTTGACCACTTTACTCTGGACAATTACCGATATGTTTCTTTCAGAGGAGCCCTGTGCCGTAGCTCTTACAGGAATATTTTTCCTGCCAAGAGCAGCGAGCATCCTTCCCGTTGCGCCGCTGTGGTTGAGCATGTCGTCTCCTACAAGGCACACTATGGAGAATCCTTTCTCTATCTTCAGTGGATTAAGTTTTCCAAGTGATATTTCGTAGGCGAAGCACTCATCTGCACCCTGTTTTGCCCTCTTGGCATCCTTTTCTGCTACGGCTATGCACATGGTATGTACCGACGATGCCTGTGTAATGAGAATTATGTTTATTCCATCTTTGCTCAACTGGCCGAACAGACGGCTTGAGAAGCCAGGGATTCCAACCATTCCGCTTCCTTCCAGTGAGAGCAGCGCAATATTGTCGGAATTGGAGATTCCAATAAGCGGGTTCTGGCTGCGTGGAGGGTTCTTCTCTATGAGTGTTCCGTGTGCACTTGGGTCAAAGGTGTTCTTTATATAAATTGGAATGCCTTCTGAGACCACCGGCTGTATTGTTGGAGGGTAAATCACCTTTGCTCCGAAGTGAGAAAGTTCGAGCGCTGCCCTGTATGAGATGTTGCTTATGGTCCTTGCACTCGGAACAATCTTTGGGTTGGATGTCATCATTCCAGGAACATCCGTCCATATTTCCAGCAGCCTTGCCTTGCATCCAACAGCCAGAAGTGATGCCGTATAGTCAGAACCGCCTCTTCCAAGAGTTGTGGTACGTCCGCATTTTGTCTGAGGATCAGTTGAGTCTGAGGCAATGAATCCAGGCATTACAAAGAGTGATGTCTGCGGATGCTCTTCAACCATTCTCTCAACATTGGAGTATGTCTTTGAGAGGTTGACCTGTGCTCCAGCCTCTGAGGAGGATGTCTCTATTACGCTTCTGGAGTCAATCCATTTGTTGGCTATGCCAATGCTTGCCAGGTGAAGTGAAATGATTTTTGTAGAGAGGATTTCGCCGCATCCCTGTATGGCATCGAGACTTGCCGGTGAGAGCTCCCCCAGCAAATAGACTCCCTGTGCTATGCTCAGAAGCGACTCGAATGTCTTGTCACATTGGAACAGCGCCTCTTCCTGCTTCTCCTGACTCAGGAGAGAGAGTATTATGGTGTGATGCTGCTCCTTCAGGGCATTTATGAGGTTTGGATATGATTTGTTTCTTTGAGAGGCCAGCCTGCCTATTTCAATGAGCCGGTCGGTGCAGCCGCTAATGGCTGAACAGACCAGAATTGTGCGGTCACGTTCTACGGCTTGTGCTACTATTCCGGTAACTTTTGATATGTTTGCTGCGTTGGCAACTGAACTGCCTCCAAATTTAAGAACTTGCATTGTTCGCTGATATTTTGTTAAACCCTGATGGCGCAAAAATAAATATTGTTTCTAATAATATGGCCTTGATTGCCATTTTTATGGTAAAACAGCTCTAAGAGTCTCTTTTACCTGCTGGGTTTCAAGAAGAAATCCGTCGTGGCCGAAGTTCGATTTTATTCTTCTTGTTTCAACACATGGAATGAAGTGAACCCATTGTTCGAACTCTTGTGGAGGGAAGATGCTGTCGGTATCTATGCAGGCTGCAACCACTTGCGCCTTTATGCTGCTCAAGGCTCTTTTTATACCTGCGCGGCCGCGTCCTGCATTGTTGCTGTCGAGCATGTTGCAGATATACCAGTATGAGTAGGCGTCAAAGCCTCGTTTTACCAATTTCTCACCTTGATAGCGTTCGTATGAGGCCACTTTGCCGGCAAAGAGCGTTTCGTCATGGGGTTCGCTTTGTGTAAGGGCATAACCATTGTAGCAGCGATATGATATTAATGCCTGGGCACGTGCACATTTAAGTCCATGGGAGCCTCCATTCAGACTTTTGCACTGGCGGAATGTGGCATCTGCTTCAATGGCCATTCTCTGAGTCTCCACACCTGCTCCCAGCCACGGTGACATTCTTGGCGATGTTGCAATGAATGCGGCTTTTGTAATTACTTCAGGCTCCATAATAGCCCATTCAATTGCCTGAAAACCTCCTATGGAGCTGCCTATGAGAAGGTCTATCTTCTCTATTCCCAGTTTCTTGCGTACAAGCGTGAATGTTTTCACCAAATCCCTTATTGTTGTCTGTGGGAAGTTGAAATAGTATGGTCTTCCGCTTTTGGGGTCAATGAAAGATGGACCGCTGCTGCCGTATGGAGAACAGAGAGTGTTCACGCATATTACGAAGTACTTTTCGGTGTCAATGAAGAGTCCTGGTCCTACCAGTTCGGGCCACCAGTCCTGAACATCGGAATTGGCGGTAAGGGCATGGCATATCCAAATCACCTTGTCACCCGGAGTGTAGCGCTCAAAGGATGTATGGTAAACCAGATGGAGATTTTCAATTACTCCTCCAGCTTCACATTCAAATGGCTCTTTTATGTCAAGAGAGTGTTTTATCATAAGGTGTGCTCCTATTGTCTGCAGGCCGCATCAATTGCTTGTGAAATATCATTGATAAGATCTTCTGCGTTTTCAAGTCCTATGCTCAGCCTCATAAGGTCAGGGTCAACGCCTGCCTCTTTCAATTGCTGCTGGGAGAGTTGTCTGTGGGTATGGGATGCCGGGTGAAGAATGCAACTGTAGCAGTCTGCCACGTGCGTCTCAATTGTAACGAGCTTGAGATTATCCATAAATCTGTTGGCAAATTCTCTATTTCCCTTGAGGGCAAAACACATTACCCCGCAGGTCCCATTCGGCATATACTTTTTTGCCAGTGTGTAGTTTGAATCATCCTCCAATTCAGGGAACATAACCCATTTCACGGCTTTGTTTCCCTTCAGGAAGCGTGCTATTGCTGCGGCGTTCTCATTGTGCCTTTTTACGCGAAGATGAAGTGTCTGAAGTCCGAGATTCAAATAAAATGCGTTCTGAGGGCTCTGTATAGCTCCGAAATCGCGCATCAGTTGAACTGTTGCCTTAGTGATATAGGCTGCACGGCCGAATTTTTTTGTATAGGTGAGACCATGGTATGATGGGTCTGGAGTACAGAGCCCTGGGAATTTATCTGTGTATTCATCCCAATTGAAACGCCCTCCATCTACTATGACGCCTCCAACGGTGGTTCCGTGACCATCCATATATTTTGTTGTAGAGTGGGTTACTATATCTGCTCCCCATTCAAATGGGCGGCAATGAACAGGAGTTGGGAATGTGTTGTCTACAATGAGAGGAACTCCGTGCCTGTGCGCTATGGTGGAGAACTTTTCAAAATCAAAGACGCGAACTCCCGGATTTGAGAGAGATTCTCCAAACACCAGCTTGGTGTTTGGCTTGAATGCCGCCTCAATCTCCTCTTCTGGAGCGTTTTGGTCTATGAAAGTGACATCTATTCCCATCTTCTTGAATGTTACTCCAAAGAGATTGTAAGTTCCTCCATAAATTGATGCTGTGCTTATCATGTGGTCGCCAGCCTGGCATATGTTGAAGCAGGCAAAGAAGTTGGCCGCCTGACCCGATGAGGTGAGCATTGCTCCAACTCCTCCCTCAAGTGCTGCTATTTTTGCGGCAACCATATCGTTTGTAGGATTCTGAAGACGGGTGTAGAAGTATCCGCTATCCTCCAGGTCGAAGAGACGGCCCATCTGATCCGATGTTTCATATTTGAAGGTTGTGCTCTGTATTATAGGCATTTGCCTGGGCTCGCCACGTTTAGGCTGGTAACCTGCCTGAACACATAAAGTGGCAATGTCAACTCTCTCTTCCATGTCTTTTTTTGTCTTATATATTTTCTGCAATATTCGGATATGTGGATATATATTTCAAGAAAAATAAAAATTATGGTGAATAATTCTAAAAATTATTATTTTTGCAAAAAATATTTAATTATTTAAGACCTCAAATGGAGGCTTTTTAGAAAATTTTTCTTTTATGGGAAATCTATTGGAAAATGGACTTGATGAGATTGATATAAAGATTCTCAGTCTCTTGCAGGAAGATGCAAAACTTACAACCAAGGAGTTGGCTGCCAAGGTTAATCTCTCAAATACCCCCGTCTTTGAGCGCTTGAGAAGGTTGGAGACCCAGGGTTACATAAAGAAGTATGTTGCTATTTTGGATGCTGGAAAACTGGGCAGAGGATTCCTGGTGTTCTGCAGTGTGAAGCTCACTCAGATGAGCCGTGATGTGGCAAATAATTTTGTAGAAGTTATTAAGGATATTCCACAGGTCACTGCGTGCTACAACATAGCCGGGGAGTTTGACTACATGCTTACCATAAACGCTCCGGATATGAAGTATTATAATGACTTTATAATAAATGTGCTGGGAACAATCAAGTCAATAGGATCAATACAGTCTACCTTTGTAATGAAGGAGATAAAGCAGTCCTACTCCATAGATTTGAGCAGCGGTTTTCAGGAATAGATATTCAGTAAAGTTGGTACAGGAAAAGAGGGGCTGGCTGTACGAGTCAGATGTGTAGCAGTGGGACTCTTCTGTAAATTGCAAGAATCCATCTTCTCAATGGGGTGAGCAGAAGCCATACTCTGCTCATCAGAATGAACCATTTTGATGAGCACTCGACTCTGCTGTAGCTTCCGTCTCTCCTTTTGCGGAGCAGTGATGTCACAACGCCGTGAATATCCTCTCTTGTCACAACCTCCTGCACCTTGATGTTGCCATCTCCTTGAATTATTATTTTTCTTCCATCGATTTTCAGTATACGGTGGAGAATATAGCGTCCTTTATAGGTGAAGAGAACAATAGAGAGAGGCTTAATGTTTGAACTCTCCACGGCAACCAGCTCAACTGAGTCCACTTCGTGCCTTAGGAAAGGAGTCATGCTGTACCCCTTTACGGTGAATACGGCCTTGTTTCCGGCAGCAAGCTCCTCCCTTACAAGAGCAAAATAGTCGTTATTGTCTATTATAATGGATTTAGGTTCGCTGTTATATGCCATATTAAATATCAATTATTCTGTCGCAGAATGCAATAGAACTCTCCCTGTGAGCAATTGTTATTATGGTCAGATTAGAATTCTCCCTTGAAATTGCTTCAACCGCGTTGTTCACCTCCAGCTCCATTCTTGAATCAAGTGAGCTGGTAGCCTCATCGAGGAAGAGCACCTGAGGTCTCTTATAGAGGGCTCTGGCTATTCCGAGACGCTGCTTCTGCCCACCGGAAACCTTGCATCCGCCTTCGCCTATCACAGTGTAGATACCATGTTCAAGCGAGTTTACAAAATCAAGGAGTTGTGCCTGTTTGAGTGCCTCCATAATTCTTTCCAAGATTCCAGGTTCAATAGGGAAGTGCTGGTTAGGCTCCTGCTTCTCGGTAAGTAGTTCCTTAACTGTCAGTGGCTTGTTGTCCTTAACGTCAAACAATACGTTGAAGGCGACATTCTCCGCAATTGAACAGCCGAGCAGTTGAACATCCTGCGGAACGTATCCCACACTCTCAAGCCACGAATCGGCGTTCTCCTTGCAGAGCGTCACGCCATCTATGGCAACCCTACCCGAAATGGGAGTGTAGAGGCCGAGCATCAAGTTGAACAGTGTGGACTTTCCCCTTCCGGAGACGCCTCTGAATCCCACTCGCTCTCCTTTGTGTATCTCAAACGAGATCTCTTCAAGAACGGGTTCGTTGGGATTGAAACAGAATGTGAGATTCTCAACGCTGATACTTCTGTTGAATGTAATTGAATCGGTTGCCTTAGGTGAACTCTTCTGTGCAGAACCTTCAAGGGCGTTGCAGATTATTTCAATTGCGTAGTTGTTGTTCTTTATGCTTGAATAACTTCCCAGTATGGAGCGGAAAGCCGGAAGAATCCTTATGGCACCAGCGCAGAAAAGAGCCAGCCACAGACTCAGCGTGCTCCATTGCTGCCCAGATGTAAGAATAAGGAAGCAGATGCATATAATTATTGAGAGCTCCATAAGGAATGATGTGATTCTTCCAATAAGAATGCTCTTCAACCTGCGATAGCTTATTGCATCAAGTCCGCTGTTGAACCTTGTCATCATCTTGCCGAATGCCCCGTATATTTTTACGGCCCCCCAGTTGCGGAATGTCTCCTGTACCGTGCGGTACTGATTGGAGCGCGCGCGGTTCTCGAGCCTTCCATACAGGATGAGCTTCTCCCTTACAAAAATGAAGTAGACCAGCACTGAAGGCGTAAGAGAGATTACTATTGCAATTGCGGAAACAGGCGATATTGCAGCAATAAGTGCAAATGTGACAATTGTGACCACACTCTCCGCTACAAGTGAGAGAATCTGCATTAGAACAAGAGTGGCCGCATTGTAACAGACAGCGTTTATCTTGTAGGTGAGGTCAACCGTTCCGTTATCTTTAATGAAACTCAGCCCCTTGCCGTAGAACTCCTTGAATAGGCGGCTTGAAAAGTAACGGTATATCCCAAGCACATATTTTGTCTGGTATCTCTGGAGAATCTGTGACAGAATAAACTTTACGCAGAGTATTAAAATGGTAATGAGTCCAAGCCACAGGACAAAACCGCTTATGTTCCCGTCAGGGGAGAGGAAATCCATAAGTCTTTTCAGAAACGGATATTTTTCCAATTCGCCCCCATTGAGCAGAAGTATGAAGATTGGAAGAATAACCGCTATTCCTGCAAGGTCAAGAATTGAACTGAGCAGAATGGAGCCGCTCACCCAAACAGATTGCTTCTTGTACTCTTTTGGAAGAATGTCTATAAGTTTTCCTATCATAGGGCAAAGTTAACCAATAGCTGAGATTTTCTCCCGTTTTTTAATTAAGTTTGCGTCAATTTCGTATAAAAATGGATATGAAGCGGGTTAAAATTGTTTATATGGCATTGGCGGCTCTTCTGGCCGTATCGTGCACAGCTATTAAAGAGAAACAGGAGATGAAAAAAATGGAGGCTTGCAGGGAGTACTACGCCCAGGTTATAAAGGAGCTCTCAACTGATTCAATCTATTGGGGAAGAAACAACTACAACAATGGAGACATCAAAGCTGCAAAGTATATAATTGACCAGTTGGTCGGGTTTGGAGGTGTTCCTGCTTCCCAGTCACCAATGGCAGTTGTGCCAGAAGGTGTTGAGGCACATCCGGCATACAAGTCACCGGTTCTTCCGTATGATGGAATAGGACGCTGGGCTTCGGTTGCGGGCGAAGAGGGTAGCATAGAGTATCAGAAATATGTTCCTTTTCTCCAGACCTTCTCTTTTGACCTCAATGTTATGAGGGGAGCAATGAGCCTCATTGTAGATGGCAAGAATATGGTTCCAACCGTTGACTACATAGTAAAGGAGTCAAGTCCAAGCTGCAAGGGAAAGTTCGAGATCAAGTACCTTGATGACAAATATTATTCTCAGGAGGAGTTTGTAAAGCATCTCAACAGCGGCGCGTACAAGAATGCGTTTGTTGTGGTTGACTGGGCAAAGTACAACACACTTCCTTTTGAATCACGTCTTGAGCGATATATGCCTTACTTGGGACCTCTTGACAAAGTGGGTGGTATTATACTCAAGGATGATGCAGGAACATATACAACCAATGTACAGTTTCCATACTTCAAGGCAAGAGCATATTACCTCACACCTGAACCTGTTCTCTTTGTGAACGGAACATTCCCATCAGATGCAAAAGAGCTTGAAATTGAGCTTGAGTCTGAGATGATTTTCAAGCATGATGCCCACAATGTTGTAGCTTATTTGCCAGGAACAGGAAAGAATGCCAAAACGGATGAGTGCATAACTTTCATTGCGCACTACGACCATTTGGGAGCAATGGGTGCCGAGAATATCTTTCCTGGAGCCAATGACAATGCATCCGGTGTTGCAATGCTGCTTTCATTTATGAAGTATTGGCAGGAGACCGAGCACAGCATGCCTTTACAGTTCATCTTCCTTGATTCCGAGGAGGCAAATCTTCTTGGCGCGTTCTACAATGCTGCAAATCCTATTATTCCTCTGGAGAAAATCAAATGCATTCTCGACTGTGATATGGTTGGTGATAACGGTGATATACTCAACTGCCAGTGTGAAGAGAACGGCAGGTGGATCATTGATGCCCTCAAGAAGATAAATGATGAGAGTGAAGATGGTTTTGCTGACTTTGCCATTTCACCTGTTGACGACAACTCAGACCACTATGCATATCAGCTTGCTGGCGTTCCTTCAACCTACTTTGAGACAAAGGGTGAGTTCTATGACCACTACCACACCCCAAGAGATACATACGAGCATACCACAACATACAACTATCACAGGTTGTTCAATATGCTCACCAAATTTGTGAACAGCTTCTAAGTGGAAACCAGAAAAAATCCATTACCAGAGGTGGTAAACATCAATCTGGAATAAGATAGCGGAATCTGTGGTATATATTGTACTTGGCGCGTGTGAGAGGTGAAAGTTCCTTCCAATACGCCTCATCGAGCGGAACCGATTCTGCTTTGAAATTGTTGAACTGGCGGTTGAACTCTTCAGCCGCCGGTTTGTCGTTTGTAAGGGCGGCCTCTTCAGCGTTGCGTCTGAAGGAACGGCAGGTGAAGTTAACCGAGCCTATGAAAAGATGCTGGTCATCTGCGCATACGGCTTTTGTGTGGTGGAATCCGGGTTTATATATCCACACCTTTGCCCCTGCCTCCTGCATCTTGTGAAGAAATCCCATTGCGCTTGCAAGATATGATGGAATGTCGCCTTTTTCTCCAATAAGAAACTCAACATCCACGCCTCTGCCTATGGCATCGAGAATCTTCTCTTCCATTGAAGAGGGCAGTGCAATGTATGGCTGTATGATATGTATGCTGCTTGAGGCGGTGCCGAGAAGCCTCTCCAGTGCTCTGGTATACTCCTCTTTTGTCTCCAGAATTGTTACTGACCGGTTGCCGGCTGAGAAGGTCAGTGTCATATCGTTCCAGTTGCCAACTTCAGGCAGACCTTTAATGTAGTAGTCGGCAATGTTGGTGCAGCCTATGCTGTTCCACTTTCCGTCAATTATCACAACCTTCCTGTGGTCTCTGCACAGGAGGTGGTTGAGGTATGGGACCTCAATTGGATCAATGCTTTTAATGGTGACACCCTTTGATGCCAACTCCTCCCGATTCCATTCGTCTGCCGGGGTGCCGAAACCATCAAGTTCAAGCATTACTTCAACTCCTCTTGATGCAGCTGCAAGTAGGCATCTCATGATTTCGCCTCCAATGGAGTCGTTCTTGAATTCGTACATATCCATATATATGCTCTTCTGTGCAGAACCAATATGAACAGCAAGGGAGTCGTAGAACTCCTGAGCATTGGTGCATAGGTGTACAAAGGTGGAGTCAGGGTATGTGGCTTCAACCATGTGCTGATGCCTGCTCTCCTCCAGTGGAGACCAGCACAGGAGAAGAACAATTGCAGTTGCAACAATAATTAGTAGTGATATTCCTGTTATCCGAAGTGCTTTCATATTTTAATGCTTGTTCTTGGAAGGTTTATGGTTGTTTTTCTATCGGCCGGGTGGGCAGTTATTCTGCTGCTCCTTGAGCCACGCAGGAATCTTCTTGGCCACGTTTTCGTTCATGCGGTGGCCGAACTTATCTGACCAGTAGATTGTGAAGCCGGCCTCTTCAAGGAGTTTTGCGTTCTTGCGGGATTCCACCTGCCCTACAAGCTCGTCATCCTTGGAGTAGACGCCAATGTTTATTTGTGCCGGCGCTATGCTGCGCTCCTGCTTGAATGCGGTGAATTTCCTTACAACAGTTTCATCTATCACATACTCGGTACGTCCGTCCTCACGTTCGCAGAAGAAGGTGTGTTTGCCGTAGCCAACTTTTCTTAGAGTGTGCTCAATGCTAATGGTGGCGTTGCATACTATCTTTATGGTGGAGAGCCCTTCCGGAATTGCGGCGTATGCGGTGAGAAAGCCTCCCATACTCGTGCCGGCAATAAGCTGCGGGCGGAAGACCTCTATCCACTCCTCAATTTTTGCTATGCTCTTCCATATATCCTCGTTCACCTCCGGACAGAGCCATTCGTACTCCGGAAAGTATCTTTTGAAAGCGGTGCTTGTGCCGGATTTTGCACCCGAGCCCAGACCGTGAATGTACAGTGCGTATTTAGGCTTTTCTTCCATAAGTGCAAATTTACGCCAACTCCTTCTAAAAGCAAGTGCACAGAGAGTTTTAACAGAAGTTTTTTGTACCTTTGCAAGAGAATCTGTTTTGAAATTTATCACACATTATAGCATGAAAAATATCAATTGTTTTATTCCTTTTCAGGATGAGGCCCAGGTTAAGGCTACCATTGAGAACCTCAAGGCTCAGGAGCTTGTAAATGAGATTTTCCTTCTCTTTGCAGGAGAGGCATCAAAGGCTCCTTCTCAGGTTATGGGTTGCAAGGTTATTGCAGTTCCAGCCCTCAATTCAACAGTTGCCATAAAGGCAATTGCTGCCAATTCAAACGCAAAGTATTCTCTTATCTCTACAAAGTACACCACATTGAGTTTCGTACTCTTTGCTCTTGAGAGAATGGAGAACCTCATTGAGGATTCAGGCGCTGCAATGGTTTATGCAGACCACTTCAACCAGGTTGGCGACGTGAGGACAAACGCTCCTGTAATTGACTATCAGTTCGGTTCACTCCGTGATGACTTCGATTTCGGTTCAGTTCTTTTCTACAGAAGCGCTGCCGTTAAGGAGGCTGCAGGCAGAATGGACATTGAGTACAACTTTGCAGGTATGTATGACCTCCGCCTGAAGGTTTCGCAGAGAGGCGTTCTCGAGCACATCAACGAGTATCTCTACTACGATGTTGAAACAGATAACCGTAAGTCAGGTGAGAAGATCTTCGACTATGTGGATCCTAAGAACCGTGCCGTTCAAATTGAAATGGAGAAGGCTTGTACAGAGCATCTCAAGGCTATTGGCGGATACCTCAGACCTGAGTTCACACATATTGAGTTCAGCAACGATCCATTCGAGTATGAGGCTTCAGTAGTTATCCCTTGCAAGAACAGGGTTCGTACAATTGGTGATGCAATTGCATCTGCGCTGAACCAGAAGACAACCTGCAAGTACAATGTAATTGTAGTTGACGACAACTCCGAGGATGGTACAGTTGACGTAATAAAGAAGTTCGTAGGCGATCCTAAACTCATCTATATTGCACAGGATAAGTCATATCACGCTATTGGTGGTAACTGGAATGTGGCTCTCCACCATCCAAAATGTGGAAAGTTTGCAATTCAGCTCGATTCAGATGACGTTTACTTCGATGAGAACACCGTTCAGAAGTTTGTTGACGCATTCTATGCACAGAACTGCGCAATGGTTGTAGGTACATACAGAATGACCAACTTCCACATGGAGACAATTCCTCCTGGAGTAATTGACCA
>DCHN01000047.1:13762-20091 GCA_002315995.1 Bacteroidales bacterium UBA1751
TACACACCTATGCTTCGTACAATCAACTTCCCTACTACAAAGTACGGTGAGGATTATGCAGTAGGTTTGAGAGTAAGCCGCGAGTACCAGATTGGTAGAATTTATGATGTTGTTTACAATTGCCGCCGCTGGGACGACAACTCAGATGCTTCACTTGACATTGAGAAAGTAAATGCAAACAACCTCTACAAAGATAGAATCCGTACCTGGGAACTTAAGGCACGTATTGCTCTGAACAAGAAATAAGAGGGTTGCATTACATTTATGCAACAGCTGCAGAACGATATTGAGAAGATGCTTTCCCGTGAGCTTGAGCTCGGCGGGAGGGCATCTTTGAATTATAAGGCCCTTCCAGGGGTGCGCAAGAAGGATATGACCTGGAATGGCTTTCCTGCCAGATTGTTCTTCAATCCGGCCCGCGTAGCCTCAGTAATGGCAAAGGTTGACAAGCAGACACTCCTTCACAGGCAGTGCTTTCTCTGCCCGGAAGGCCTTGAGGCAATGCAGCAATCATATTTATGGAAATGTTCGGGTGATACCGCATATTTCCTCCGCGTGAATCCTTTCCCAATTTTCGAGAGGCACTTCACAATTTCAACGGCAGTACATACCAGGCAAGAGATAGCGGGCCATTATGCTCACATGCTGGAGTTTTCATCTCTTCTGCATGATTATGATATCTTCTACAACGGCCCTATGTGCGGGGCTTCCGCTCCTGACCACATGCATTTCCAGGCCTGCCCGAAGGGGTCGCTTCCAATGCAGGTTGAGGTTGATGCCACCCTCGAAAAGGAGTGCGGTCCCGAATCTTCAGATTTTCTTCGCCTTGTGACGGAAGGTATCTGGCGTGTTTGCCGCTATGCCGGCAGCGCCTATCTGCTTTGTGGTAGCAGCATTGAGCGCATGCAGACTCTTTTTGACGCACTTATGGAGGCTCGCAGGAGCGCGGATGCTTTATGCCATACCAATGGCGATAGCAATCTCTCACTCATCTCAAGGCGCGAAGCCTGGGAGGGGAAGAGAGACCTTGATGATGAGTGGGAACCGAGAATGAACATCCTCTCCTGGAGTGAAAACGGCGAATATAGGACGGTGGTATTTTTCAGGAGCGAATCACGTCCGGCCTGCTTCTTTGAGGAGGACCCTGTAAAGAGAATTCTGATATCGCCCGCATCGGTTGAGATGAGCGGTATTGCGGTGGTCTCCTCTGAGGAGAGTTTTGAGAGACTTTCTGCACGGAAACTTAATGATGTCATAAGTGAGGTGTCGTTGAGCCAGGCGCAATGCCGTACAATTGAGGCAAAACTTCGGGGTGACATACCTCGCAATGAATAATGCCCGAAACGGGAGTAAAAAGGCGCGAAATTCTCCCGAATGTGAGAAAAAGTGCAAAACGGGAGTAAAAAGGCACAAAATTCTCCCGAATTATGCTGCAAAAAAGAGAATTGTAATATAAATGTTATGGAAAACAGTACAAAAAGATCACAGGCTACATTGGCGGTGGGAATCTTCTCGCTGCCTGAGGTGAAATTCAGATTCATCACTCCATACTCCTTCAACGGGAAGGTTTATTCGGGTGAGCAGAGTGCTACCGTAAAGGATGGGAAGGTGCTCTTTGACGGCAATCTTTTTGATACTGTTCTCTTTGAGGCAGGTGCTGATGCCAAGCCGAGATTCGAACTTGTGGATGTAATCATTGGGGTGAATTTCCATTGGGAGAGAAAGGAGAACCAGACCTTTGACGGAACTCTCAAACTCATTGTTGAGCAGAATAAGGTTACAGCCATAAATCTCATAGGAATTGAGGACTATTTGCTGAGTGTGATATCATCGGAGATGAGCGCAACGGCATCGAAGAATCTTCTCAAGGCGCATGCAGTAATATCCCGTTCATGGCTGCTTGCCCAAATTGAAAAGGGCAAGGAGATAAAGGAGAGTTCAAAGGAGTACTCGGCCTGCACAGATACGGAGGATGAACTTATAAAGTGGTACGACCGTGAGGACCACAAGAACTTTGATGTGTGTGCCGATGACCATTGCCAGCGCTATCAGGGTGTGGCACGCCAGACTACTCAGACCATAAGGGAGGTCATTGACGAGACTTGGGGTGAGGTTCTCAAGTATGATGGAAAGATTTGTGATGCCCGTTTCTCAAAGTGCTGTGGCGGTGTAATGGAGGAGTTCCAGTACTGCTGGGAGAACATAAAGTACCCGTATCTGGCAAAGAGAGCTGATACTCCAACAGAAAACATATTCCCTGATCTTACAGTTGAAGAGAACGCAAGCAAGTGGATACTCTCAGAGCCTGAGGCATTCTGCAATACAAAGGATGAAAAGATTCTCAGCCAGGTGCTCAACAGCTATGACCAGGAGACAACAAAGTTCTACCGATGGCAGGTTGACTATGACCAGAAGGAACTGAGCGAACTTGTGCTCAAGCGAAGCGGAGTTGATTACGGAGATATAATTGATATCATTCCGGTTGAGCGTGGAACATCGGGCCGACTTTGGAAGCTTAAGATTGTTGGTACAAAAAGGACAAAAATCATAGGCAAGGAGTTGGAGATAAGGAAGACCTTCTCAACGAGCCACCTTTACAGCTCTGCATTTGTTGTGGAGAAGAGTGGAACAATGCCAGTTGAAAAGAGTGGTTCAATGCCGGCAGAAAATAGTTGCTCAGCGGTTGGCGTGGAGAGTGTACCTGCACATTTCACCTTCAAGGGTGCCGGTTGGGGACACGGAGCAGGCCTCTGCCAAATAGGTGCAGCGGTTATGGGTGCAAAGGGTTACACATACGAGAAGATTCTCGCGCACTATTTCCCTAATTCAAGCATAGTCAGGGAATATTAGTCGTTGTTTGTCGTATATTTGTAGAAGATTTTATTATTCCAAGATGTCAACAAAAGAACTTCATTCATACAGACTTACTTCTCTTGAAGAACCATCGGACGAAATGTTGTATGCAATAATGGAACAGGTTGCTGTTTCAATAAAGAGTAGTTGCTGTTTGACTGCCTCTATTATTAACCGCCAGTTTGAGGCTATAAAAGCGAAGTAACTTACATGGAACATCGTCCTACACTCTGCATTATTGCCGGGCCTAACGGATCAGGAAAGACAACCACTACAACCCAATTGCTTGCGAATGAGTGGGGTGCCGACAGTTTGTATATAAATCCTGACAACATTGCACAGAACGAGTTTGGAGATTGGAATAATGAAGAGTCAGTAATGAAGGCCGCAAAACGGGCATCAGAGATGAGGTATCAATGTCTTGAGGAGAAAAAAAGCTTTGTTTTTGAAACGGTTTTGTCTTCCCAGGAGAAGATTGAATTCATTATGAAAGCCAGAGAAGCGGGTTTCTTTATTCGCGTATTTTTCATTTGTACGGAGAATCCCAAAATTAATGCAGCCCGTATAGCGCAGAGATATCTTAACGGAGGACACGAAGTGCCAATCTCGAAGATAGTGTCAAGATACTTCAAGTCTATCCAAAATATGAGGTATGCAATATCAATTGTTGATAGAGCATATATATATGATAACAGTACAGACGGGCAGTTGCCTTCATTGTTGTTTAGAACAGCCAATGGAAAATTGACAAAAATTTATGCTGATACAATTCCTCAATGGGCAAGTGTGCTGATTCATTAAAAAGATCCTATAACAACTGACAACAGATATGAGCAAATTCAACAGTTCACCTTGGTCGTGGGTTCCCACACTCTACTTTGCGGAGGGAATTCCATACTTCCTTGTAAACAACATTTCGGTAATGATGTTCGCCAAAATGGGCGTTCCAAATGGGCAGATGGCCTTCTTCACCACTCTCCTTTACTTCCCTTGGTTTTTGAAGGGAATATGGAGTCCTATTGTTGACGTGGTGAAGACAAAGAGGTGGTGGATCACATCAATGCAGCTCATCATGACTGCAATGATGTTCCTTTTGATGTTCACACTTCCATCGCCGAGTGCAGATGTAATTAAAGAGGGAACCACACAAATAGATATCTTCTGGCTCACTCTGGTGCTCTTTATTATCTCCGCATTTGCAAGCGCAACGCACGACATTGCAGCCGATGGCTTCTATATGCTAGCCCACAGCCAGAGCAGCCAGGCAAAGTTCATTGGAATCAGGAGCGTATTCTACAGGGTATCTTCAGTTTTCGGACAGGGTGTTCTGGTATTTATTGCCGGATTGGTTGAGCGCAACACATACGATGAGGCTACCGGTATGGGTAACATACCTTATTCCTGGAAGATTACAATAGGTGTGGCTGCGGTTACATTCCTTCTTGTATCACTCTATCACACATTCTTCCTTCCAAAACCTGCAGATGACAAGCCAAGAGTGAGTGCCGAGAGCAAGAGCTCCACAATGGCAGAACTTGGAAATTCATTCAAGACCTTTTTTACCAAGAAGGGTGTCCTCCTTGCCATTGCCTTCATGCTACTGTACCGTTTGCCTGAGGGATTCCTCATTAAGATGTGCCAGCCTTTCCTTGTTGCGGCACAGGAGAAGGGTGGTCTCGGACTTGGAACCGACATAGTTGGTGTGGTATATGGAACATTTGGAGTCATTGCTCTGCTTGCGGGAGGTATTCTTGGTGGAATATATGCCAGCCGTGTGGGTCTCAAGAGGTCTCTCTGGCCAATGGCAGCCTGCATGACACTTCCTTGTCTTACATTCGTATATCTTGCAATATGTGTTCCTTCAAACCTTGTAATGGTTACCATAGCTTTGGTAATTGAGCAGTTCGGTTACGGCTTTGGTTTTACGGCATATATGCTCTATATGATGTACTTTTCGGAGGGTGAATTCAAGACATCACATTATGCAATATGCACAGCCTTCATGGCACTCAGTATGATGCTCCCAGGTTTTGTTGCAGGATACATTCAGGAAGCAATTGGATATGTGAACTTCTTCTGGATGGTAATTGCCTGCTGCGCAGCAACCATTGCAGTTACCTTCTTTGCAAAGAGAGAGGTTGATTCCGAATACGGAAAGAAATAGCATTACTTCAAAAATTGATATTCTATGAAAAGGCTGTTGATGATATGCGTGGCGTTTCTTGCATTTTCTGCCATGTGTAATGCCCAGATTGTTAAGACCGGTATTGAGGTGCTGCGTGATAATGGTTTCAAAATACTTGAAGGCAAAAGAGTAGGACTTGTTACCAACCCTACAGGTATAGATAGGGATTTCAACTCAACCGTTGATATTCTTTTCAAGGCTCCCGGCGTGAATCTTGTGGCTCTTTTTGGCCCTGAGCATGGAGTGAGGGGTAATGTATATGCTGGCGGAAGCGTGGAGGATGAGGTTGATCCTGTAACAGGCATCAAGACATATTCACTTTTTGGCAAGACCGTGAAGCCAACCCCTGAAATGCTGGAGAACATTGATGTAATGGTCTACGACATTCAGGATAACGGTTGCCGTTCATATACCTTCATAAGTACACTTGCAAGGCTCATTGAGGCTTGCTCTGAGTGTGGAAAGGAGGTGGTTGTACTTGACCGTCCAAATCCTCTTGGCGGAAACAGAATAGAGGGTTCGCTGGTAGATGATGGATGCTACTCGTTTGTAAGCCAGGTTTCAGTTCCATATCTCTATGGTCTTACGGTTGGAGAGCTTGCAAACCTCATAAATGAGGAGGGTCTTGTAAAGGGGGCAAAAGGAGACCAGGGGCCGTTCAAATGTAAACTCACAGTTGTTCCTATGGAGGGTTGGCACAGAGATATGCTCTTTGCCCAGACAGGGCAGCCTTGGGTGCTTCCTTCACCTCACGTCCCAAGTGCTGAGAGCGCACTCTTCTATCCTATTTCAGGAATTATGGGGGAGTTCGGATTCGTCTCAATAGGCGTTGGCTACACTATGCCTTTCCAGATGTTTGGCGCACCTTGGATAAATGGCGCTGAGTTTGCAAAGGCTCTCAATGACCTTAATCTTCCGGGAATCAAGTTCCGTGCAATTGACTACAACCCTTTCTATTCGGTATTCAAAGGGGAGAATGTAGGCGGAGTGCAGGTTTACATTACAGACTATTCGGTTGCCCAGCTTACACCTGTGAATTTCTATGTAATGGAGACCATTGCAAAGCTATATCCTGACCACAAAATCTTTGAGAAGGCAGACCCTGGCCGTTTCAGAATGTTTGATATTGTCTGCGGCAGCAAATACATCCGCGAGACCTTTACCAAATACAACACCTTCGGCTCCATAAAAGAGTTCTGGAACAAGGATGTCGAGAGTTTCCGCGCTCTCAGCAGCAAGTATTATCTCTACAAATAGTGATTTGCTTTCAGATTCCTACCTGAAGTAGTGG
>DCHN01000014.1:0-1269 GCA_002315995.1 Bacteroidales bacterium UBA1751
AGGTCATTTGGCCACAAAAGTGGGGTGTTTTGTGGCCGTTTGGTAGTTCGGAAGGTCATTTGGCCACAAAAAAGGCATGTTTTGTGGCCGTTTGGTAGTTCGGAAGGTCATTTGGCCACAAAAGTGGGGTGTTTTGTGGCCGTTTGTGAGATTCAGGAGGCTGACGCTTCAGATTCCTGTTGCAGCAGTTCCCTCTTCTTCTCAATGCCAAAGGCATAGCCTCCAAGAGAGCCATCTGAAGCAATTACCCTGTGGCAGGGAACATCAGGAGCAAAAGGATTCCTGTGAAGTGCCTGCCCAACGGCACGAGCACTGCGGCACCCCACCCTGCGGGCAAGTTCACCATATGTAATGGTCTGCCCAGCCGGCACATTCAACAACTCAAGATACACCTTGCGTTGAAATTCCGTAATCTCCCGGGATCTGAGAACCCTCTCTCTTAGTACATCAATTTCCATATATTTAAATATCAACCAGTTGGCCAGACACGGGCAGCCCGTGTCTGGCTGGCCCGTGGTGGCCAATGAATTAAAGGAACTCTATGCTGCCGCCGGTCTCACTCACACTGATGCGAACCTTTTTACCCATATAGAGGGCAAAGTTAGGGAGGCCGTGGCCTGAGCGCATCCAGAAGAGCACCGGTATGCCGAGGTCATGAGTATAGGAATCTATGAGCTCATAAATGTCCACAGAACCCCAATCGTCCTCCGAATCTTTGATATTGCGGAATCTTCCCACCACAATTGCCTTAACCTTAGACAGTTTGCCCGAATTCTTGAGCTGTGTCATATAGCGGTCGCAGGTGTTCATACCCTCACCAACCTCCTCAATGAAAAGGATAGACTCGTCATCGACCTGAAGTTCGTAAGGAGTACCGTAACTTATTGACATTATGGACATATTGCCACCAACCAACCTGCCCTCAACACATCCAGGCCTGTTGTATTTGTGCGGTGCAACATTGTACCCCTTGATGCGGCCGAAAAGTGCATCGCGCGACGAGAGTGCCGTTGAGTCCACACCCTGTGGATAGATCTCCTTCCTTGCCCCCTGTGCCAATTTTGATGGGCGGATGAAGGAGTTGAGCATAGCCGCATGAATGCTCTCCACGTGAAGATTTGAGTAGATGTTCAAATATGTTGTAACATCGCTGAAACCAAGCAGTAGCTTGGGATGCTTTCTGATAAGCGATAAATCGAGGTATTTAACCGTTCTGGCAGAGCCTGAACCTCCACGATACATTATTATGGCCTTAAGATTGTCGTTGCA
>DCHN01000014.1:1344-4540 GCA_002315995.1 Bacteroidales bacterium UBA1751
AGATTCTCGCCATATCTAACCTTCAAGCCCCAAGAACGAATGATATCTATGTACTCCTTTGCCTCCTCCTCATTCTCCTCGAGTGGAGATGAGATGGTCATAAGGCCTACACTATCGCCAGGTTGGAGGAAAGCAGGAGAAATCCACTCCAAACCAGAATTGCCGGAAGTGGCCTGCGAAACAATACCTACGGCACCAATATCAGAATGCAACTTTGAAACTTCCGCAACGTTTTGGCAAAATGCGCCGACACTGAACAAAAAAGATAATACAATAATAACGACTAATCTTTTCATACAATTCTCACTATTAATACACCTACTTGAACGATTGTACATGGTTTGACACAGCTGTACTCAATATTACACGACTTTACACGGCTTTGTTGCGCAATTCAGGCCACTTCATCACAACACTGACACCCAACATCAAAAGCATAAGCATTGAGATGAATTTGGCAACACGCCCAATTATATCACCATACCGTACAAATACCGTAACACGATTACTCAATGGGAGCGATGCTTTCAGGGCTCCCTCTTTCCACCACTCGGTCTGGGCCACAATATCACCCCTCTGGTCAATAAAGGCACTTATGCCGGTATTTGCACTGCGCGCAATGGCACGGCGTGTCTCTATTGCCCTAAGTGATGCGTATGAGAGGTGTTGTGTATAGCCAGGGGTATTGCCCCACCAGCCATCATTTGTAATTATAGTCATTACATTGGCCCCATTTGTCACCCACTCTCTATAGTAGTCACCAAAGACAGACTCATAACAAATTGCGCACCCTGCCTTTGCAACAATTTCGCTTCCAACTTTTTCAACGCTCTCGTGGCCGGATTCAGCTACCGTATTGCAGCCGGAAGTGTTGCCACATGCGTGTAAAGGCATTTCAAAAACGTTTCTAGCCGTTTGAACTCCATAATTACCAAAGCTGCCAGCCAATGTAACCCCTTTGCTTTCAAGCCATTTCATAAGTTTTGGCCACGGTGTGCTCTCAACAACCGTAACAAGTTTTGACTTGTGATAGAATTTCAACTCTTCCCTGGCGCCCATATAAATTGCCGTATTGTATCCCTCAAACCAGCTATTCTGCCCAGGCATATAGGTGGCTGTAAGTGTATTGGGATCGGAATCGAACTTCGCATAAGTACCCGCCCCAACTATGAGGTTCATGCCTTTGTGGCTACCCACCCAATTGTGAACCTGCAGAAAAGCCTCGCTGGCAACCGGAATGTGCTCCCAAATTGCCTCATTCCAACTGTGGGGATAGAGGAAAGTCTCCGGCGCCACAACAATATACTCCCTGGTATCATAAGCCGCAATTGCATCTTCAGCTACCGCAAATAGCTTGGAACTCTGCTGATGCTGTGTCATGCCTGAGAACTTATCGCCATATGGGTCTATATTTGGCTGAAGCACAACAAAATCTGCTCTGCCAGCAGAAGCATCTTCCTTGAAATTGAAATATTGTACCAGCGAAATTATTGCAGGAGCGAAAATCACCACAGCTGTAATAATGCAACTTTTTCTGAATCCCGATTCAGGACAAGACTGATATTCATTGAATAATGAAGATAAAGATGGAATAGTACTTATCAATAATTTGAATATCAGAATATTAGAAAGCAGTATCCAGAGTGAACCACCTTCAACGCCGGTAAATTCGTACCACTGTACAAGCGATATTGTTCGCGCAAAACTGTTTCCGAGGTTAAGCCATGGCCAAGAGATGTTCCATGTGAAATAGATGTGTTCCCAAGCTATCCACAGTGCTGCAAAAACAAAATATGGAAAGAGGCTGATGGAACGAGCAGATGGTTCCTGCGAGCGGTCAGTGGTTTGATGCGAGCCACCGGAAAAGCCAGAATCAGCCGTGGAGTTACATCGGAGGCTGGTGATTCTTGCAGTAAGGCGGAAGAGCTGGAAGATGGCGAGCATCTGGAGCGAGTTTAGAACAACTGCGCAAATGGCGCCAGCCGGGGTGGCATTCCACACCCAGAAGGTGGTTACTGCGTTCCAAATGAGAAATGCCAGTAAAGCCTTCGGCCAGAACTTCATGAGCCACTGACGTTTCGGTTTATTCTGAATTACTCGGTGTTTTGAAACAGAAGAGGCTCTTGAAAGACTTTTGTTTTTCAAAGTGGATTCCCGGTTGTTCAATTGACTATCGAGGGGTGCTGAAGAGGAACTACTCTTTACAGCATAGAGTGCCTCAGCAATGAAGAGGGGCACAAAAGCGAAGAGGGAAACCCATCCGGCGTGTGGAATCAGAAAAGGTATTGAAAGCAGGATGCCGGATGCGGCGGCAAGTGCCCATAATTTTTTGCTCATAACAAGTAAATTTGCCTAGTGACCCTTTTTTGCCTACTTTTGCATTTTGCACTGGCCTTCGGGGCATCTGCACAAAGATACGAAAAGATATGATACCTACTCTAATAAAAGGATTCATTGCCGGTCTGGGAGCCTCCATTCCTTTGGGGCCGCTCGGAGTTCTCTGCATTCAGAAGACGCTGAGCAGAGGTCGCAATTCTGGATTCTTCACAGGTTTGGGGTCATCAATATCAGATACATTCTATGCGGGAATTGCACTGCTTGGACTTGCTTTTGTGCAGAGACTTCTTGATACTCACGGAAATATCGTTGACCTGGTGGGAGGAATCATAATTCTGCTTATTGGTCTGAAGGTTTATTTTACAAATCCAATTAAGCAAATTGCACAGAAAAAGGGCAACAAACGTCATCTCGAGGATTTGTTTGAAGGATTTGCAATGACAATTACCAATCCAGGGTCGGTATTTTTTATTCTCTGGATGTTTGCAATGGTTGGTGTTGACACGGTTAGCAGTGAGGGTCATTTCTCAATAATCACAACCCTTGCCGGTGTTCTTCTGGGTACTGTTACCTGGTGGTTTACCCTTTCAACCACCATTAATATTTTCAGAAAGCATTTCCGCATCAAGCAGCTCATTACCATGAACAAGATTTCTGGCGTGGTAATTATCTTCCTTGGATTCATGATGTCCTTCAGAGGTGTTCTGAAGATGCTTGATCTTTATCCTATGTAATATTGGGGCTCTGCCCCTATGTTTTATTGGGGCTCTGCCCCAAACTCTGCAATACAGCTCTCGGCCTATTGGCCACCACGGGCCACCCGTGTCTGGCTTATGTTTTATTGGGGCTCTGCCCCAAA
>DCHN01000014.1:4591-9854 GCA_002315995.1 Bacteroidales bacterium UBA1751
CCGAACCCTAGGTCTTGGTGCGCGCAACGACGGGTTCGCGCCCTCCGCTAGGCGTCTGATGACGCCTTTAGTTGGCCACCGCGGGCCACCCGTGTCTGGCCAATGTGGGGCGAAACTATTCGTACAGTTCAGCATCCTTCCATGCCTGCGCTATGGAAGCAGAATCCTTATTGGCCAGTTCCTGGTCTATTCCATACTTGTCAATAAGAAGTTTTGCGAGATCCTCTACAGTAAAATCCTTGCCATAAACATTTTCCCAAAGATAAGCAGCGGTAGAATTCAAAGAAATCATCTTGTTGAAATTCACCAGACCCATACCCTCGGCAACCACAATGAACTCCCTACCCAATTTGCGAAGTTTCAATCCCTCTTTATGTTTCATATTTTAATGTATTATAAATTATCATTTAATTGTTGGCCAGACACGGGCCACCCGTGTCTGGCCAATGCTATTTCTCCAACGCATCAAAAACGGTTTTGCAGCAGAGGCGCGCAGCATCACCATTGGGAAGGCACTTCAAATTGAAGCAAGGCACATTCAGTGCCAGCTGCTCAATAGTGGAGTGCAAGCCATCGGCCTGAGACTCAACGGCTTTGAATCCTGAACTCGACGAATAAAGAGAAGCATACGCTTCAAAAACACTGCATCTCTCAATAATATTCTCCGGATGCTGAATGATGTTCACATATCCGCCTAGCGGAGCACTCATATTCTTGTAACAAGGAGTCTTGCCACTCCAAGGAGAACCATACACAATTGCACGCCCCTCAGAATCAAGCCTTACAATAGGATTGTCATCATTCAGCAACTCACATCCTGGAATATTCTCAAGCCACATTCTGCTGTGAGTGCTTTTACCAGCACCGCTCTTGCCAAGATTCATGAAAGCATACCCATCCTTCATAACCACCGACGAGTGCATCTCCAGAGTATTCATACACGCCGTTCTAAAGGCGAACATAAGCATCAGAGCATTGTCAATTGCAAACTTTCCAGCACTGCGCCTCTTCAAATAGAGCGTAGCCCTACTGCTCTCAGGATTCATAACAAGCGAAGCACAACTCGGCATAGCCGTAATTGGAGCCATCTCTACCTGCCACTGACCATCTTTCATCCTGTATATATGAAGCCTGGGCTCATCCGGCTCCCCAAGAAGTGTATAAACAGGCTCCAATGCACCTCCATCAAGCACATTGACCGGATTCCACTGCACCGCCTCACCAACTTTGAACTTTTCAGCACTGCCGATAGTTTCTTCTCCATCTTTCCCTGAACCCGCCGAAACCGACGAACCTGCTGCGTACCCTACTGCCGCTTCAGCGCCTGCTTTGGCCACAATACCATCAACAACAGAAGCCGATGAAAGCGTAAGTTCCAGAATTACACTCTCCTCACCAGCAGGAGCCTCAATTTCAAAAGGCTTGTAATTCCCCAGCGCACTCCAACACTTAGCATTCTCACCGTAAGGCATATCCAGCGAAAAAATATGCTCTGCAACCTTATAATACCTCTTCATTAAACCTAAATTATTAAATAAATCAACAAATTTCCATTGGCCGGACACGGGTGGCCTGTGTTTGGCCACCGCGGGCCACCCGCGTCTGGCCAACTGTTACTTTCCAGCAGCCTCAATATCTTTCTCTATTTGAAGTTTCAACTCATCAAGATTCGCAAACTTGCGCGTAGGCCTGATAAAACGCTTGAACTCCACAGTAATCTCCCTGCCATAAAGATTTCCAGAGAAACCAAGCAAATAGGTCTCAACCGTAACAACTGGAGAATTATCGTCAGAAGGCCTCAGACCCACATTGGTCATACCCTTATATACACTTCCCTGCGGCGGATAGCACTCATTTCCACCCAACGATTTGGTACCAGCCTCACTCAAAGAGCCGCCACCAGCATAAGCACCGGCAGCTCTACCAGCGCCACCATCCCATCCGGAACTACCGCAAATGACATCTGAATCAGCCTCACAGCCGCAATTCGACGAATCCATTGCCCACTCGTCAGGCACTGGCGACGGATCATTCACCGTTACCTTGACTGCCCAAACACCACGTGCAGGAAGTCTCTCACCCTCAAATGGTTGCAGGTTTGCAGTAGGCATTCCATGCAAATGGCCATGTCCCTTGCCACGCACAACCACACCTGTTACGCGCCTTGAAGCAGTACGCCAATGAATTACATATATCAACAGCCCTACGGCATATACAAACCCCGTAAAAGCCCACATTCTGCTTCCCCCAGCAACAACATCCGGCACATAACAGAGCCAGAAGAGTGCAATAACCACCGCAGGAAACCACAAACCCACAACATGCACAAGCTTCCTTCGAACCGCACCTATATTCTTCAAACCATAGTGACGCGCCAACGCAAGCAAATGACGCAATCTGCCACCATCATCACTCTTCTCCACTTGCGATAGATGTGCTTCCCGCCTCTCCTTGGTCTGGGAAATTATGAGCGAGGCGCAGGTAATTGTCATTGAGGCTATGTTCAGAACAGCCCCAAGCATAAGCATATCCATTGTAAACTGCGGGAAGAAACACATAATACCTGCAATTGTACACATTACAGAAATGGACTTCACAGGCACGCCGGAAATACTCTCACCAGCCAGATTGTGATTCAGGAACCCCTCCTTTGCAATTGCCTGAATAGCACGGGCATTTACACGAAGCAACACTATTATTGTTGTAAGAAGAGCAACCGCACCGCAAAGTGAAACGGCTCTTGCAAGCCACCCATATTCGTTCAGTTCGCCGTTGGAAATAGCAGCAAAGAGAGGAATGAACCTCAACTGCTCATCCTCAAGAATAACACTCATAGGAAGCGTAGCCACAATGGAAGCAATTACAGCAGCATATATGAAAGCCACAACTCCCAACCCTATAAAGAGAGATCGTGGAATATTCTTTGAGGCATTCTTCACCTCGCTTGTCATGAAAGCAATGACTACACACCCTCCATAGGCCACCATTGCAAGCGGTATGGCGCTAATGAATCCAGTTGCTCCCTTCACACCTCCAGTAAAGAAGCGGCTGTAACTTCCAGTGGTAAAATTTCCACAGAAGAGTGACAGAATACAGAAAAGCAGCATAAGACCAATAAGCAGAAGCACCAGAGAATTCTGAATGAACTGTGACCTCCTGCCACCCATTGCTATTATAAAGTAGGACCCTGTAAGCGATATCAATGCCAGCATAAGAGAAGGATCCACCATGTCATAGAGAGAAATATGAACTTCCGGAAAGCCTGCTGTTAAATACGTACCGAAGTATATGGCGGAAAAACCTATTGCAATAGTATTGGAAACAATATAACCCCAACCGCTCACAAAGCCCCAGAAGGAACCGGAGGCACCACCTATCGCCCTTTTGGGGAAAAGAAAAATACCGCCGGAACGCGGATACCGCGCAGAGAGGGAGGCCACAACAACTCCGTAGGCGCCGTAAATCAGTGCGGCAAGCACCCAGCTAATAACAGCCGATGGTCCTGCAAAGAATATGGTCATTCCCGAGAGTGAGAATATGGCACTGCCTATGCAGGCACCTACAATGAGGGCCACACAGGAGAAAAGGCCTAATTTACCATCTGCACGTCTGTTCATTCAAAAGAGTGTTCCAATTCAACTTTCAGGATTCCGGATTTCCGACATCAGGGATGTTAATACCCGAGGTTCTCTCCATTGAGAATGCGGCGGAAGAGAGTAAGATGCATCTGTAGGGCAAATCCCCAATATTTCCAGCTGTGAGGCGCAGGTGAGTAGATTTCAATATGAGGAATCTTAAGGTCCCTGCACTTCTTTGAGAATTTCTCGGAAGATATCACATAATAATCATAATATCCGCAAGTTATAACCATTGGTTTATTCGTGTCAAGGAGTGTAGAGGCGTGTAATTCTACTCTGTCAACAGCACTTTCCGCCCCAAGTCTTGTTGTATCGCCGCCGCAGGCAACCAACAAATCCTTTATTTTGGTATCCCTCAAATCAAGCACACCGCTCATGGAACCTGCTGCCCTGTAATTCTCAATATGGTCAAGAAAGAGGTTAATTGCTCCGTGACCGCCCATACTCAATCCGGTAATGAATGTAGTCTCAGGCTTGAGATTGTAAAGGCTCCTTATTGTTGGAAAGAATTCATTGTCAAAGAACTTCCTGTATTGCATTTTGGAAGCATCTGCATCATCGAGATACCAACTTGCATAGAAGCCGTCCGGTGTAATGATTCTGAAACCTGTTGAATCTGCAATGCTCTGCAG
The DNA here is from genome assembly GCA_002315995.1 of Bacteroidales bacterium UBA1751. Taxonomy (GTDB): domain Bacteria; phylum Bacteroidota; class Bacteroidia; order Bacteroidales; family UBA932; genus Egerieousia. The sequence continues at coordinate 8,862 of DCHN01000014.1, forward strand.
GTCATATTTTGCACTCCAGTTTCTCCAACTGCCGCTCCACCCATGAAGCAGAATTACAGTTGGAATCTCTTCAGCGCATTCATGTTTTGCAGGTGTGAAGACCAGAAGGGTGTCATCTGTATGGAGATATTTTGAATTTATGACCACCATTTCACCTTTGGCATTTGCCTCAGGTCTGACATTTACAATTTTGTACTCAATGGCAGATGCCTTTACATATCCGCCTCCGTTCTGAGGCTGTGCACCACTTGCAAACAATGGAAAAGATAGAGCCGCAAAGGCCACTAATGTTGAAAAGACGCTCGGTTTCATTACCTTTGTATAAAATCACTCAAAGATAATGGAAAATATAAACTTGAGCAAAACCAAGAGCAAGAGAAAAAGCATTGCTATTGTACTCTCAATGGTTGCAGCCTTCATTATTATGCTCATAATCTTTCCTAACGAAGGAAAGTTCAAATACCAATATGCCAAGGGAAGCCACTGGATGTACGAAACCCTCGAGGCTCCGTTCGATTTCCCAATTCTGAAGACACAAACAGAGATATTCAAGGAGAGGGCCGAGGCATCCTCCAAAATAATTCCATACTACAAACTGGACCCAAACGTGCAGGATGAGGTGGAAAACACTCTTATGGATGTACTGCAGGCCACAACAGACAAGCGTACATTGCAATATATCCTATCGGCAGTGGGTGATGTTTATACAACAGGCATTATGCCCGGAACGGAGGTGGCATCCATTAATGGCGAGGAGCTGAATCAGAAATACATAGCACTTGAAAAAGGCGATATCATTCAGGATATCAGCGTAAAAGGCCTCTTCTCTCCCAAATCGGCTGCAGAATTCATAATTGAAAAGACGGCAAACAGCTATGGTCGCGAAAAGGCAGAAATCGCCTTCAGCGAAATTGACCTTGCCCAGATGCTTACTCCCAACCTCAAATTCGACGTCCAGGCCACCAAGATGGTGAAGAAGCAGGCGGTAAGCGA
>DCHN01000095.1:0-3297 GCA_002315995.1 Bacteroidales bacterium UBA1751
TCCAAATTCTTCACGTATTCTGTTTTCTGAAATATTGAATCTGCCAAGTTCAAGCCCGGCTCCATGAACATATTTCCCGCTTTTTGAGTTCCACTTTTTGAAGAGCTCATACTCCTCGCTGTTCATGCCCAGAACAGTATCCATACATGAACATATCCACCTTTCAAGGGGTTTGTAAACCAGTTGTGATTTCACGCTGCTTCCCTTCCAGAAAGAGACTCCGTGAGGGGTATAGAAGAAATGTGAGCTCTTTTTTACGCCACTTGCCAGCTTCAAAAGCAGGCCTCCTGTTTCTGTATGAGTGTGAACTACATTGTAATTGCCGTTTTTGAGCAGACGCTTGAGCTGCGGCAGACACTTGATGCAATTTATCAGGTTATGTCTTTCAAAGGGTAGGGAGTGTGTAACAATTCCATTCAGAGAGCACTCTTGAACATACTCCTGATTAAGCATTTCCGGTCCTTGACCATTGGCAAAGTTTGCACACAATTCGACACTGTATCCGAGTTCCAGCAAAGCCTCTATATTGGCCTTGTTGAATCTTCTGTGCACAGATCCCATTGGAGCAAGTAAAAGCGCTTTCATCACTTGAAGTTGTCGAAGTTTTTGATTACTTCATTCCACGGGGCCATATCATCTTTATCGTAGATATATAGGCATTTCGCCTCTCGGAAATCTCTCAGCCATTCAGCAAAAGGTACAATTCCGCCCTCAACGCGCTTGGTATAATCTATTACCTCACTCATTGAGGTGAATGGCTCAAATTCCTTTCTATCGCCAGTGGAAATGAAGCCATTCTCCATTCCTTTTATCCAGAGTGGTGCCAGAGGCATTCCGGCAAACTTGCAGGTGGGGTTCCAGGCAGATGCCCTGAAATTTATTTCTGAAAAATAACAGGTGTTCTCCTTGTCTATAATGAACTCAACTTCAAACACTCCTTCATAACCTATTTCCTCGAACATCTTTTGAAGCCTTTGTTCCATATCCTTGTTGGTGAACATGGTAACATCGTGGTACGGACTGTAATACCCCTGTATCAGATATTTCCACTTAAGCTGGGTAATGATGTGAATCTGCTTCCCGTGATTTACAGTATAGCCTTCAAGGGCCATTTCATTCTGTTTGTCAACAAAATGCTGAATCATTATTTGAGGAGCTTCAATCCTGCAAATGGCTTCTTTTAATTCCTGTTCGCTGTTGCAAATGAAAACATCCGCCTTCCAACTGCCGGAATTTGGCGAAATATCTTTTGTTATGACTGGATACGGCAGGTTTGCAAGAATAGGGTCACCTTTGCCTATTACGTAGGAATCCAGTATGTTGAAGCCATATTTTTTTGCCAGTTGCTGTATGGCGTATTTGTTCATGAACTCATTGATTCTCCCCTGGCATCCGGCGTTATAAGTTATGAACTTATCGTTCCACTCATTGTAGCGTAAATCAAAGAGCCCCACTGATTTGTCGTCGGAAAAGACTATATATGGTTTTTTGCCTCTCTCCTCCGCAATAGCTCCATATTGATTCATGAGAAGATCATATCCCTCTTCAACGGATTCCACCCTATGTAGCTTGGAGATATATTTGCTTTTGGTTGCAACCTCATAGTGCCTCTTTACTGAGATATAAACGGGATATATTCCGTTCTCCCCAAAAGCGCGAATCATGTTCAGGGGGTTATAGTGCTCAAGCGCGAAGACTATGCACAAATGGCCGTTGAATGAGTTGTTCATCATCTTCTCTTCTTTATAGTATCAGCCAGGAAATTCAACTCCTTCTCCCCGTACCGTTGATCAATTGTTATAGGAACCATATATTCCGATAGCCAGTGCTCAAAGCAACTCTGTGGCACTTCGTTGCAAATGTAGCTCCACCAATGCCCCTGAAAATGCTTATGCTCCTGCAAAAGGGGTATGAGGCTTTTATCCTCTACAACCAGTGGATAGATCATTGGAACGGTGTCACTGCCACTGTAGATAGTGGGGTCAATCTGATTCATACTACCAAACAGCTTATGCGCAATTTCAAAATTTCTTTGCCTCTGAACCTTTATATGCTCGTAATCTGTGGCTGAAAGAATTGTTTGAGTGAGTTTGGACATCTTCATTATTGGCTCAGAATCAATTCTTTTCTCATTTATTGTTCTGGCCTCATAGCTCTTTCCTTCACATCCGTACTCTATTCGCATCAACAGAAAGGCCGAGGTGTCTGATGAGTATCCTTGCGGATAGTTGTTGGCCTCTCTCTCCGCTCCCTTTCCAATTACGTAAGCGCCATCGGGCACTCCAACAAATTTTCTGCAGGAGTAGACATTCATTGCTCCCTCAAGAGGGGTACAGAAGAGGGCCTGGCAGTTATCAACTATCACATTGGGGTATAAATCAGAGAGTCTCTCTATCCGCTGATGGGACATGATTCCAAAATAGTTTACAATTAAGACTGCGTCATCTTGCGCGGGAGTCAGGTCAATGGGGTTGAATTCTCTATCTTGATAGTAATATTTTATTTCAACTCCGTTTTTGATTAAGAAGTTGCGTACAGATTCACACTGGTAAACAGGCAGCCATATCCGTTTGGCTCCAAGAAGGCGGAAAGCGTGCAAAATGGCGGCACGTCCACTGTTGAGCCGTGCAATGTCGTGGTTTTGCGAATACCACTCGCTTCCCTTGGGAAACTGAAGTTCTATAAAAGAGCCTATTTCCATTACTGTTGTTTCTGAACTTGCAAGTTGCGTTTGTGTACGAATATATAAATTTTTCTTGGTAATAGCGCTACAAGCAGTGGCCTTATGAGTCTGAAATAGTAAATTAGTGGAATATTGAGGTTACTGTATATCTCAAATTGCGCCCTCATACAGTCAAGCGACTCTCTTATTGAGCGTTTTTTTGCCGCATTCATGTCGTCCCTTGCTTTGTAAATGGGGAATTGAAGATTGTATCCTGAATAATGATTTATGTAAAATTTATGCCACAAATAGTAGTCCTGGCCTCTGCGCAGGTATGGTTTTACCGTATACATACCTACATCAAGAAGGGCTTTTCTTCTCATCATACAAGGGGCGTGGTTGAAAACTGTTCCATAAATGAAGTCGTGAATCTGAGGAATCTCTTCATGGTTCTGGAATCCCCAATCTCCCTTCTCATCGAAGCAGATCATTCCGCCTGACACAATGTTGTATTCAGGATGCAAGTCGAGGAACTCCACCTCGCACTTAAATCTTTCAGGCAAGGAGATGTCATCTCCATCCATTCTGGCAATATACTCCCCACAAGAGCGCTCGATGCAGCTGTTCAGTGATGC
>DCHN01000095.1:3363-4142 GCA_002315995.1 Bacteroidales bacterium UBA1751
TAGCCGGAGATAATAGCGTAGGAGTCATCTGTGGAGCAGTCGTCACAAACAATCATCTCCCAATTGGTGAATGACTGGCCTATTATTGATTCAATGGCCTCCTTAATAGTGCCGGCATTGTTGTAAACCGACATTATTACTGAAACCTTTATATGGCCTGTGCTCGTGCTCATTTTTTAAATTATATGGCAATAGATTTTTGCGAATCTGGAAGAGCCAGCATTTCGCCTAATATTCCATCCCACTCCGAAGGGGTGAAGTCAGGCATTCCGGAACATGGGAAGAAGGTGAACTCTCCGAAATATACACGGCCATTTGCCTCGTAGAAGTCCATACGGACGTATGGAAATGGTTTGCTCAGTTCACGTGCATATTTAACCATTTCATCAAAATGGGCCGGTTTTTCCGGGTTGACATTCGGCTTGTAGGGAGTTGTTTTTCCGAATGGCAGAAGATTCCAGTTCAGGTCGTAAAAGTTTTGAGTGGCTGTGGACAAACCTCTATTGATATTAAGTTGTACTAACTTGGGTTCGCCATTGAAACAATAGAACTTGTAGTCCTTAAGTCCTCCGCTGTTATCCTCAATATACTTTTCGCAAATGATTCTGGGTTTTATCTTGCCATAATGCCACTCACGGCCATCCCATTCAATGCTATGCAATAGCCAGAACCGCATTATTCTTTTCCAGATGCCCCAGTGAATTTTGGATTTGTCTTTCACAACCAGATTCCAACCGCTGCCATGGCTTGCCTTTAAAACAAAGCTTTCCGGAAGTTTG
>DCHN01000061.1:0-2025 GCA_002315995.1 Bacteroidales bacterium UBA1751
GTAGAGGGAAGAAAGAGGAGATTAGCAAACTGATAGAGTCGACGATACTATGATGCTGAGTGAGAGCCGTACGCTTGATTGGATAGTTCAAGCGGGGAAAGACAACAATAGGATGGGGTTTGTCGTTGCTCTATATAAGTTTGCACAGAGTGGGGCCGTTCTAAATGCGCGGGTCAAATATTATTTTGGTCGAAGGAATATGTGTTGTCCCATCAGGCGCTCAACCGGAGCCGTTGGGCAACACATATGCCGTTTCGCCAACGAGGAATGGAGAGGGTTATTATTTTGATTAGTCTGCCGTTTATTGTATTTTTGTGGGTTTGAATAATTCAAAAATTTTTAATAGAATGAAACAAATCAGACTCTTTCTGGCAATTGTGGCAATGGTCGTTGCTGCTGCTGCCAATGCTCAAACGGAGTATTACTCCTATGACAATGACCCTTCATTTGTTGGAAGCTGCACTTCCGTAATGGTTGGCAAGAAGGCCTCAACAGATGGCTCTGTAATGACGGCACACGCTTGTGACTCGTACTACAGGACATATGTTACAATGGAGCCACGCAAGCATTTTGAACCTGGCCAGAAGGAGGATGTATATTATTATGCATTCCGCAAGGAGGAGCCATGGGATCCTAGAATTGTGAAGGTTGAGGGCTCCATTGTTCCGCCTAAGGCTGATACCTACAGATTCCTCAATACTGCGTATCCGTGCATGAACGAGAAGCAGGTGGCAATAGGTGAGACCACATTCGATGGCCGCAAGGAGCTCATTAACCGCAAGGGAATCTTCTGGATTGAGGAGCTTCAGAGAATAGGTCTTGAGTATGGCGCCACAGCACGTGAGGCAATTGAAATCATGGGCCGTGTTGCCGAGGAGTATGGATATTGCGACTGGGGCGAGTGCCTTACAGTTGCCGACAAGAATGAGGTTTGGCACTTTGAAATCAATGGTCCGGGCGAGGGTGAGCCCGGTGCTATTTGGGCTGCACAGAGAATTCCTGACGACCATGTTGGAATCTCCGCAAACATTGCCAGGATTGGTGCCATTGACTTCAACGACAGCGCGAACTTCATGTATAGCAAGAATGTGAAGGAGAAGGCGCTTCAGTACAAGTGCTGGGATGGTAAGGGTCCGCTCTATTTCTGGAAACTTGTGGGTGACGGCCGCCCTTACGGTATACGTGACTATCTCATCTTCAAGAAACTTGCTCCAAAACAGTTTGAGAATATGGAGCTTGATGCAGACGGCCTTCCAAAGAACTGGGAGGAGTTCCCGTTCTCAATAAAGCCTGAGGTAAAGGTAAGCCCTGAGATGATGTTTTCATTCTACAGGATGACATACGAGGGAACCGGTATGTATGATGTTACAAAGAACCTCAAGGTGAAGATGCACCGCAGAGAGAAGATTCTTGATTCAGCACCATATCCGTTCAGCGAGTACAGGGAGTGGGATGAGGAGGTTACTCCTATTTCTCCATTCATGAGCGCCGATATGAGGAATATGCTCAATCAGTTCGTTCTCAAGGATGATGCCATTGCAAAGATAAATGAGGCTGCAAAGAGCGGCAAGGGCGTTGGTAATGGAAATGACGTTAAGGCAGGCAAGGATGGAAAGAAGGCTGGGATAAAGTTTGAGCCTGTTGTAAAGAACCGCAGAACAGTTGCTGTTATTCAGTGCTCTTACTCGTGGATTGCACAGTGCCGTGAGTGGCTTCCTGATGCAGTTGGCGGAGTGGTTTACTTTGCATACGACAATGCTGCACAGAGCCCTCGTTTCCCTATTTACGCAGGACAGACAACTCTTCCTCGCAGCATGACCCATTGCGGACAGAATGAGTACAGGCCTGAGGCTGCAGTTTGGGCTTTCCGTGAGACCAACAGAATAGCAACCATATACTGGGACAAGACCAGAAAGGTTCTTGAGCCATGGCAGAGCAACTTTGAGAAGCTCATGATGATGGAGAATAAGGTTATTGAGCAGGAGGCTGCGCAGCTTATTAAAGATGGTAAGGATGAGCAGGCTG
>DCHN01000061.1:2169-14254 GCA_002315995.1 Bacteroidales bacterium UBA1751
ATATGAAGCAATATTTGAGACCTCCTTATTTGAAGGAGGGTGACACAGTTTATGTAATGGCGGTGGCTTCGAGCCTTACCGAGAACAACAGGAAATCGAGAAGATGGATTGACCTCTATGAGAAATGGGGCCTGAAAATAAAGACGGGCAAACATCTCTACGATGAACTTCCGGGTGAGTTTGCCGGCAAAGATGAGGATAGGGCTGCTGATCTTGAGGCTGCGCTCAAGGATCCTGAGGTTAAGGCAATTATTTCATATCGCGGTGGTTACGGAACAATGAGAACAATGGATGTTATGGATACAACATTGTTCAAGAAGTATCCGAAGTGGCTGGTTGGGTTCAGCGACATTACCATTGCTCACGCTGTTCTTCAGGATATGGAAATGGAGTCCATTCATGGAGTAATGCCGAGCCTTCTCGGCGAGGATTCGGCTCTCTCTGAGGAGACTCTGCATAAGGCGCTCTGGGGAGAACTTGATGGTTATCATACAGATCCTCACAAATACAGCAACTTTGGAAAGGCTCAGGGACGTCTTGTTGGCGGTAACCTTGCACTTTATATCTCTACCCTTGGAACAAAGTGGGAGAACAGGTTCGACGAGGATTCCATACTTTTCATTGAGGATATAAGCGAAAGAATGTATACCGTTGACAGAATGCTGCGTACACTCAAGTGCGGAGGCAGACTTGACAAGCTCAAAGGTATCATTATAGGGCAGTTTACAGAGATAGGTGGTGAGGATGATTGGAAGAGAGGCGTATATGACCTTATTCACGAGTATACCGCTCCTCTGAACATGCCTGTACTCTTCGGATTCCCTTGTGGACATGAGCAGCCTACGTACAGCATCTATATGGGCCGTGAGGTTTCACTTGAGGTGAACGAGAAGGGCGGTGAACTGCGCTTCCTTTAGAATTTGACATAATCTATCGGCCTGGTAGGGCGGAAAATAAAAAGATATGGGAAAACTTTATGACAGACTGGCGCAGGATTACAGAGTGAAGGAGGGGCTGAGGGCGTGCATAAATTGCGGAACCTGTTCGGCCATTTGTCCTGCTGCAGAATTTTACAAGTATGACCCGAAGACCATAATGAACATTGTTCAGACAAGGGACGATGCTCAAATTGAAGAGTTGCTCAAGGGCGACCAGATATGGTATTGCGGTGAGTGCCTTTCGTGTGTTACAAGATGTCCTAGAAAGAATGCTCCGGGCCTTGTTATTATGGCCTTGCGTTCAATGTCAATTGATATGGGCTATTTTATTGAGAGCGAAAAGGGACGCCAGCAGTTGCCGCTTACCCGCAGGATGCAGAACAATATTCTCAATTACGGTTACTGTGTATATCCTAGGACATTTCATTACAAGGATCATCCTGAGTATGGAACTGTGGGCAAGTGGATAAATGAGAATATGGAGGCGGTATATGAGAGGCTGGGTGCTCATCTTGACCAGATTGGCCCCGGTGCTTTGAGAAAGATTCCGCAGGAGTCCCTCGATGAGTTGAAGGCAATTTTCGATGTTACAGGAGCCACTCACAGAATGGAGGTTGTTGAGGAGGCATCAAAAAAGATGGCTGAAAAAATGGGCATGACGCTGGAGGAGTATGAGCAGCAGGCTTTTGATGAAACTTCGCAGGAGCATCTTAACCTGTGATGGATATAGCAGGCAATCTGTAATTGGTTGAAAGGCTCGGAATCTATGGTTGATGGTTTTCTAAAATAAAAAGAGAAGAGAATGATTTTTCAAGGAAAACAGAAGATATGGTCTGAATATCAGAAGGATATACCGGAGGATCACTATTTTTATGTAAGGAGTTGCATAAGGCAGAGCTTCTTCCCTGCATCGGAGAAGACTTTTCTTGATATAGTTAAGGGAGAGTTGGGCAAGGACTTTTTTGAGACGCCTCATCATACCACCTGCGGTGGAATTGCTTACCATGCGGAGGCTGTTCCACAGGAGACCATGATGACAATTATTGCAAGGCAGTTCGCTCTTATGACAGAGAATGGATATGAGAACTATGTCTGCAGTTGCATCACTTCATTTGGTCTTTATACGGAGGTTATGGAGGATTGGAGAGAGTTCCCTGAACTTGAGGCCAAAATAAGGGAGAATCTCTGGAAGGCTACCAAGAGGGAGTTCAAGGTGCCGAAGTACCTCGCCCATGCAAGCGATATAATATACAAGTTCCGTAATGAAATAGCCGAGAGGGCAAAATTCCGTCTTGTCAATCATAAGACAGGAGCACCTCTGAAGGTTGTTGAACATATTGGTTGCCACTACTCAAAGATGTTCCCTTCAAAGGGTGTGGGTGGAGCTGAGTATCCATATGTTCTTGCAGGTATGATTGAGAGCTGGGGCGGTGAGGTTATTGACTATCCTGAGCGCAGGCACTGCTGTGGATTCGGCTTCAGACAATATCTTGTTAAGGCTAACAGAGGTTATTCAATGTCGAACACATATAAGAAGTTCGAGTCAATGGAGCCTTTTGAGCCTGATATGATAATTACCAACTGTCCTGGTTGCCCATATTTCCTTGACCGCTGGCAATATGTTATTGCAGAGCAGACAGGAAAGACATACGGCAAGGATGGATATGGTATTCCTGTGTTCACATACGAGGAGGTTGCCGGTCTTGTTCTGGGGTATGATCCTTGGGACCTTGGCCTTCAGACCCATCAGGTTGCAGTAGAACCTCTTCTTGACAAGATGGGGGTTCCATACAAGCCTGAGGAGAAATACAAGGGTGTGGGTGGAAAGGTAATTGTTCCACCGGAGTTCCCAATGAACATAAAGTGTTGTTAACGTATGACAAAAAATGTAGTTGTAATAGGTGGAGGCGCAAGTGGTATTGAGGCCTCAAGAAGACTCAGGGATCTGGGTTACTCGCCGGTTCTTGTTGAGAAGGAGGATCATTTGGGTGGGCATCTGGCATCGTGGAACAGACTCTTCCCGCAGATGATTCCTGCAAAGGATATTCTCAAGTCGCTTACCTCTGACATGAAGGGAATAGAGGTTTTCCTGAATACTGAGGTTATCTCCATAAACAGGCTTAAGGACAGCTATGTTGTAAAGTTTTCCAATGGTCTTTCGGCTCAGGTCAAGGCTATTCTCATAACTACCGGCTTCACACTTTTTCCTGCGCAGAAGAAACAGGAGTATGGCTACGGCATATACGACAGGGTAATTACCAATGCCGACCTTGAAGCTTGGTTCAATGGCAATAAGGACAAGCGTGTTACGGATCCTCAGGTTATAGGATTCGTTCATTGTGTGGGTTCACGCGATGAGAAGGCCGGAAACAGGCAGTGCTCAAAGGTTTGTTGCGCAACAGCAGTGAAACAGGCAATTGAAATAAAGGAGAAGTTCCCGGATGCAGTTGTATATTGTTTCTATATGGACTTGAGAATGTTCGGGCGCGGTTATGAAGATATGTATCTCAAGGCTCAGAAGGATTATGGCATCAGATTCCTCAGGGGAAGGGTCTCTGAGGTATCGGAGGATATTAATGGCCGTCTTGTTGTAAAGGCCGATGATACACTTCTGGGCAAGCCTGTAAAGATTTCAATGGACCTTCTGGTGCTCATGAGCGGTATGATAGCTCCCGAATCGAATATGGAGCTCTCCAAGATGCTGAAGGTGCTTCCAGGTGAGGATGGATTCTTCTCTCCTGCCAATGCCATTTCAAATCCTACCCTCTCCAACCGCGATGGAGTCTTCTTTGCCGGTGCGGCTACCGGACCTAAGACCATGCCTGAAACATTGAGTGAGGGCAGGGCTGCAGCACTGGAGATAGATTCATATCTCAAACGTGTAGGAGATTAGTTTTGTTGAACCAACTGCAATAAAAGATGGTGAATTTCGGATACGGTCTCACACCAAGCTCAGCCGTTAAGATAATTGAGGGGGAGGACAAACTTTACAGAAAGCTCTGTGAAATGGAGCCTGATGTGAAAAAGTGCATGGCCTGCGGTTCATGTGCAGCCAGCTGCACTGCCGGTGATTTTACCGAGATGAATCTGCGAAAGCTTATTCTTTCCCTGCAGAGAGGGTATTACCAACAGGCTCTTCCAATGGTGAAGAACTGCATGTTGTGCGGAAAGTGCAACATTGTTTGCCCGCGGGGAATAAACACGAGGCATCTTATAATGAGTATCCAGAAAATATATAATCTTTAGAGGCTATGATGCATGAGAGAGTCTTCGGGTCATTTGACCTCTTTGTTCTTCCGTTCCTGGTTGGAATGGTTTTCGTTCTGCTCTTCTGCCTCTTTGGCCTTCTGCGGATACTTTATCAGCTGAGCAGGGAGGAGAGGCTGAAATTTTATGCCTCCCTTCTCAATCCTGCAAACATTATAAAGAATCTCAAGGATATCTTCTTCGACTGCCTCATTCACGTGAAACTCTGGAGGAGAAATCCTCTCCTTGGATATATGCACTCCAGCATAGCATTCGGCTGGTTCATGCTTATTGTTCTGGGACACCTTGAGACATGGTTCTATATTCCTGAAAGAATGGAGCTTATATATTATCCTATCTTTTTCAGGTATTTCATGCAGGTGAGCGGCACAACTGTTGGAGGTGCTCTTTTCTTCTTCCTCATGGACTTCTTCCTGCTGGTTGTGCTCAGCGGTATAGGACTTGCCGTATTCAAGCGTTTCCGTTCACGTGCCCTTGGAATGAAGAGAACCACCCGCCTCACCCTTCTTGACTATGTTGCCCTCTACTCGCTTTGGCTTATTTTCCCACTGCGGTGGATAGCTGAAGGCTTCACTGCTGGAGTTGCCGGCGGAAGTTTCATGACGGTTCCAATAAACATGCTGCTGAGCAGTTTCATGAAGAATCCTGAGAATATCACCATTGCCTGGTGGGCATACTCAATGGCACTGAGTATCTTCATGTTTTCGCTCCCTTTTACCAGATATATGCATATTCCTACCGAGATCCTGCTTATTCCTATGAGAAATGCCGGGTTGAAGGTAAGACGTCATAATAAAGGGTACGCTCTTGCACAGCTCTACTCCTGTCCTAGTTGCGGTGTATGTATAGATGCGTGTCCTATGGGGTTGCACAGGCGTTCTGCTGATGCAACTGTATATATGGTGCGCCAGTTCAAACGCGCTAACCAGGCAAGGAGCCTTGAAATTGCGGAGAAATGTCTGATGTGCCAGAAATGTTCCTCCCTTTGCCCCATTTCAATAGATGCAACTGAACTGAGGTTGGCATTCAGAAGTCGTCAGAAGTATAATATTCTTCCTGATTTTCAATATCTCAAGAGGTATCTTGCGCTCTCTGCTGAAGATGATTCCGCTTATGCGCAGGCCCAGAATGGTCAAACGGAAGAAAACAGCTCCGGGAATCCTGTTATGGCGGTGGTTTCGTCAATAGGCAGCAAGGTAAAGAGCATTGGGCAGAAGATTATGTCACTTGGCAGTTCTTCCAAAGAGCAGCAGGAGAATATTGGCAGTGAGAAGGTGCTCTACTATGCCGGGTGTATGACATCTCTCACACCTGTTGTGAGGGAATCAGTAGAGAAACTTCTCAAGGCTTCCGGTGTCGAGTGGTCAAATATGGACTCCGGCAGAAGCATCTGTTGTGGCAGGCCTCTTTTCCTTTCGGGTAAAATGGAGCAGGCCCGTCAGCTGGTTGAGGCCAACAGCGAAATAATACACAACAGCGGTGCATCCATTCTTCTGGTCAGTTGTGCAATATGCTACAGGATGTTCAAGGAGAAGTATTCTCTTGAGGGGGTAAGAGTGATGCACTATACGGAATACTTCAATGAACTCATAAAAGAGGGTAGACTTAAGGTGAAGAGAAGTGCTTTGAAGTATGTATATCACGACCCTTGCGATTTGGGCAGAGGCTGTGGCATATATGAGGAACCCAGAGAGGCAATAGAAAGGGCAGGCCATTTGGTTAAGGCCGGTAAGGAGAGAAAGGAGAGCATCTGCTGCGGAGGCTCAGTAGGAAGCCTTGCTCTCTCATACGAGGAGAGGGTGCATATAACGGAGCACTCGCTTGAAAACCTTACCGTAAATGCACCGGATTGCATAGTTACAGCATGTCCTCTCTGTCTGACCACTTACGCAAAGCAGTCAGAGATAAAGGTTGAGGATTTTGCCCAAGTACTGGTGGAGAATCTCAAGTAATATTACGCTTTCCAGAAGATCTTCTTTCTGCTCATAAGGCTCACGAGCCACATCAGCAGAAGAACAGTGATAATTGCGCGTGCAAGGCCTACCAGCGGCATTCCTTCAGGATATGCCGCTTTATAAAGTTCTATGAGGCAGGTAGCCTTCATAAAAGGAACAAGGAAGTTGTCGTATGCAATATAACACATCAAAGGGTTCTGTCCGGTTCCGGAGAATGTCCTTACCAGCCAACTCTTAGGGAAGTACTTGCATATCAACGCACATATCTGCAACAACCACATTGAAATACCAAGAGTCACGAAACAGTAGGATATTCTGCAAGGAACTTTTGTTATCATTCCACCCTCAAGGCTCTTCATTGCAATACCCCATATTAAAAAAATGAGAGCAAAGATTGCTATGAAAAGATCTCTTCTGATGAATATTTCTCTGCTGGAGCAAGGAAATTCTGCCTCCTCCTTTGTTGGAGAAATACCATACGGGTATTTCATAAGAAGTTCACCAATAAAGGTTGCAGGAATGAGAATCAGCAGGAAGTAAATATACTCCACATTGAACCACCATCTTATGTCTGGGTTGGCGTATGTTGTTGCAGGCCAGCCCAGTTCCTTTGTAACCAAAGTGAAGATGAATATTGCAGTGAAGGCCGCAGCACGCCATAGGAGCGATTTACTGGTAAAATACCATATCAATGACCCAAACAGATAGAGGAAAGCCAGCAGAAAGATTATTATACCTCTGCGCTGAACGCTGAGCACCTCTCCAAAACAGCAGTGTCCTATAAGAATCAATATGACCATCAGGCACACTCCAGCTATTTTTAGCCAATTGGCTGTAAGGTGAGCCTTCATCTTTGCTTGAGCGCCATATTTGGGTTGCATCCATTTTTCAATAAAACTCTGAATGTTGCCATACACAAGGAAAAAACATCCGAATCCAAGCAGCGTTGCAATCTGCGGCCATATCCCGCTCTGGTCGTTGAAGTTCAGGAAAACGTATGCGTATGAGAAGAACCAAAGCCCTATAAATCGGGTGAAGGTGCTTCCTACAAATTCAGATGTATGAGATGGAGAGTTTTCGGAACCTCTCCCGAACTTAGCTCCAAAAGCCATAGGAATGGCTGCGCCCATACAGAATATGAAAATAGGAAATACCATATCAACCCAACTTATTCCGGAAACGGTCATATCAAGTTCATGAGTTGGAGGCGGATTCTGTATATGGTACATCCACGGAGGAAAGACTCCATGAGGCTCAATGGCACTCAATATCATTCCAAATACGGTAAGAGCCCTGAGTACATCAAGGGCAGTGCATCTGATTTTCATGAAAAACTCTATCTTCTTCTCAATTTCAGGCAAAATTAGTCAATTTATACCATAACTCATCTTAATGTCACACCTTGAATTTTGCCTATAAATTTGCTATTTTTGTGTAGAATAATTTTGAACTAATGGAAAAATCAAAAGTCTATTTTGCAGATTTCAGAACCGTTGCGTTCGGTGACGGACTTACCAAGAAACTTCAGAAACTTATCCGCACTGCTGGAATAGGTTCAATTGATATGGACGGCAAGTTCGTTGCCATTAAAATCCATTTCGGAGAGGCTGGAAACATCAGTTTCCTTCGCCCGAACTGGGCACGCGCTGTTGTTGACGTTGTGAAGGAACTTGGTGGTAAACCTTTTCTTACCGATTGCAACACAATGTATCCCGGGAGCAGGAAGAATGCGCTTGAGCATCTCTACTGCGCATGGGAGAACGGGTTTACACCACTTACAGTAGGATGCCCTATTCTCATTGGAGATGGTCTGAAGGGAACCGATGACGTTGCAGTTGAAGTTGAGGGAGGAGAGTATATAAAGAAGGCAATGATAGGGCGTGCAATTATGGACGCCGATATCTTCATTTCACTCACCCACTTCAAAGGTCATGAAATGACCGGCTTCGGTGGAACAATAAAGAACATTGGAATGGGCTGCGGTTCAAGAGCCGGAAAAACCGACCAGCATTGCAGCGGAAAGCCAATAATAAGGGAAGAGAAGTGCCGCGGATGCAGGAAATGCCAGAAGGAGTGTGCAAACAATGGATTGCAGTTCAATGCCCAAACCAAGAAAATGAGTGTTGATTTGAACAACTGCGTTGGATGCGGACGTTGTTTGGGTGCCTGCAACTTTGACGCTATTGAGTATATAGACTACGATGCCAACAGACTGCTGGACTGCAAGATGGCAGAATATGCCAAGGCCGTTGTTACGGGAAGACCTCAGTTCCATATATCACTTATTGTGGATGTTTCACCCAACTGTGACTGCCATTGTGAGAATGATGCCCCAATATTGCCAAACATTGGAATGTTTGCATCGTTTGATCCTCTGGCTCTTGACCAGGCATGCGTTGACGCAGCACTTGCAACAACCCCGCTTCCTGGAAGTCAGCTCTATGACAATATGCACAAGGATGGGTTTGTGGACCACCACGATCACTTCACCAATTCAACTCCTGAATCTGAGTGGCGCAGCCAGCTTGACCATGCAGAGAAAATAGGGCTTGGCAGCAGGGAGTATGAGCTTATAAAACTGTAGGGTGTTTCAACTGAATTGGACTATTTCATTGAGTCGGCAGCGGCTTCGAGGGCGTGGTAGAACTCCTCGCCGAAGCGGGCAATGATGGGCTCTTTGAGAAACTTGTATGCGGGGATGCCAAGGTGTGCGCCTCTTTCAAAGGCATCCTTGCATATCTCCCAACGGTGCAGATTGAGAGCTGTACTGCCATTCTTGAGTGTAGCTACTCTTATTGGGTATAGTCTGCAGGAGATGGGTTTGATGAAATCATTTTGAGCGCACCCCTTGCGTACTCCCTCTTCAACGGCGCAGAGACAATTGCCTTGCTCGTCAAAGCGGGCGTAGGCGCATTCACGGTTGTGAACCAGCGGTGTTACGAAATCTCCTTCAAAATCCATAGTTGCAAATCCCTGGTTGTTCAGCACGGCCTTTCCCTCCGGGGTTAGAAACTCTTCATACTGCTCAAAGGAATCTTCCAGAAATGTCTCTTCATCTTCAAGCAGGGGAGCACCGCTGTCGCCCTCAATGCAGCAGGCGCCCTTGCACTTTTCATAATCACAGGCGAAGCAAACGGTAAGAATATCGGAACTCACCAGAATTCCGTCTATGTCAAATATGAAGTGTCGGTTATTGTCCATAGTGTCAGTGGTGCGGCTGAAGGTGCGCGGTTAGTCATTGAGGGTCTCTATCCCCACTGGTATGGAGAGAACAATGGTGCGTTTTTCAGGTTTTATGTCAAGCAGCAGCTCCTCGTTCACCGGGGTTACGAAGGTTGCTCCGTTGCCGGTTCGGGCAATTTCAAGGCAGGGGTTCATTGGGTAGTCGAGGAAGTGCGACACCTTGCCAACCTCTCTGCCGCTCTGGTCAATTACGGTGAATCCTTCAAGTCCGGCATTCTCCTCCTCCAACTCCATTAGAATCTTCTTGCCAACAAGCTCTTCGGCGTATTTGAGGTCGTTTACGGTGGTGAATTTCACTGAAGCTCCACTGCTCCCCTTGAAGGCGAACCTTTCAATGAAAAATGGAACTGGAAGGGCGTCAAACTCAATGAACATAGGAACCTTCTTTGCCTTGGCAGGCTTTTCCAGCAATTCATACAGCGATTCGGGTGCTGCGGATGTGAACTTTATTATGATTTCTCCGGCAGTTCCAAAGGCTTTGGATACGGTTGCAACACAAATGGCTCCGTGAAGCGTGCCGTTGTTGGCGTCGTGTGATATGGTTTTGCTGCTCTTCATGCTCTGTTTCATTGTATATGACGTGTGGTGACGTGTTCTTGTCAGCCTTTGTTTATGGCATTCACAATGCTCTCTACGTCTGGAAGAAATGTGAGAATGTGGGTGAGATCCTCAACTATGAGTCCGGCATTGAACATATTTTCCACCATTTGTTTAATCGGGTTGTAGTAGCCGTTGTAGTTGAGTATGTATATGGGCCCCTTTATGCGGTTGAGGGCTTTGCCGCAGGCGCAGGAGAAGAGCTCATCAAGGCTCCCGAATGCTCCAGGCATAATTACAAAGCACTCAGCTATCTCCTCTATTTTCTGTTTCCGCTCCGAGAAGTCGGCTACATATATCATCTGGTCAAGCCCTTCTCTCTTTACTTTGAGCCCCTGCTTCTGGGCGTTGAGCGAGCCCTTGAAGCCTTTTGGGAATACTCCTATTACCTTGCCTGCATTCTCCTGAGCACCGTTTGCCAGGGCCTTCATGCATCCCACGTTGCTTCCACCATAGACTACTGTGTGGCCGCTTCTTGCAAGAAGGGAGCCCAGTTTGTAGGCGTTTTCAGTAAAAGATGGTTGGTTGCCGGCTGCTGCGCCAAGATATACAGCTACTTTCATTTTTTCTTGGAATTAGAAGAGACCGTAGAGTTGGGTGTCAATTCGGTCAGTGATTTTCTGGAAATCCTGCGGAATGTTCTCAAAGTCAAGATTGTCGGTGTCTATTGTGAGAACGGTTCCCTTATAACTTGAAATGAACTCCTCATAGCGTTTGTTGAGGTTGCCCAAATATTCAAGGCTCATACTCTGCTCGTAGTCTCGCCCGCGTTTCTGAATCTGTGCTACAAGGTGTGGAATTGATGACTTGAGATATATCATAAGGTCAGGACTCTTGACCATTGAAACCATAAGATTGAAGAGATCCATGTATGAATCATACTCCCTTTTTGAGAGATTTCCCATCTGGTAGTTGTTGGCAACGAAGACCTGCACGCCCTCAAAAATGGTCCTGTCCTGAATGATGACCTCGCTGCTTTTTGAGATCTCTATGAGGTCTTTCATTCTCTGGGTGAGAAAGTATATTTCAAGGTTGAATGACCAGCGAGGGATGTCCTTATAGTAATCTTCGAGGAATGGGTTGTATGAAACCGCCTCGTATTTGGGAATCCATCCGTAATGCGCTGCGAGCATTCTTGTGAGGGTGGTTTTCCCGCTTCCTATATTTCCAGCTACTCCTATATGCATAGGTGCAAAAATAGTAATTTTATTGGTTGTTTGAGCCAAGGTGGTCTCTGTAACTTTTTGGCGATATTCCGGTGTGTTTCCTGAAAAATTTCCCGAAACTCGACTGGTCTGCGAAGTTGAGCATTGACGCCACCTGCTGTATATTGTATGCCGGCTGGCGCAGATAGAGTTTGGCGCGTGTTATGGTGTAACCCGCTATCCACTTTGTAGCGGTATTCTTTGTAACCGACTTGAGAATGAGAGAGAGGTACTGGACGCTTATGCAGAGCTTGTCGGCATAGAACGATGGGTGGTGCTGGGTGTCGCCATACTCCAGAAGCAGTGCAATGAAGCGTTTGATTATTGCCTGTGAAGCGTTGCTTGCGGCATTTTTGCTCTCATTGTCTCCCGATATGCAATCCTCTTTGGAGTGCTCTATGACCACACGTATAATTTCAAGGAAAAAGGTGAGGAAACAGCTTTTAATGAGGTCTACCTGAATTTCGTGCGGTTTCTCTTCAATTTGCCACTGTGCACTTGAAAGGGCTGTGAGAAGCTTTTTGGTCTCCTCCTCACTCAGGCGATAGAGGTTTCTTGGCTGTACGGTAATGATTTTGTTCATTATTGAGGTGATCTTGTCAATTACGCACTCCTCCATGAACGTCTGTGTGCAGATGTAAAAAATTGCCTCAGCATCATTGCTGAAGGTAAGTGATGTGATTATGGTACGGGAACCCTTTATAAAAATGCTCCCTGGAACAATGTTGTATTCATTGTAGTCTGCTGTAAGTGAAACACTGCCATTGAGGAGAATCATGCCGCAGAATATCTCCATTCCGAATGGGGATATGAAAAGGGAGTCGGAATTTTCGTTGATTATCTGTATGTTACTGCTGTTTATGCTGCCAATGGCAATGCC
>DCHN01000005.1:0-9446 GCA_002315995.1 Bacteroidales bacterium UBA1751
TCTGCCAATTTGGGCAAGAAAACTCTGCTCATTACAATGGACATGAATAAGATAGCACAAATGTCATGTAATCCTGCAGTTGGCGGAATTGCAAAGGGGCAGATAGTTAGAGAAATTGATGCGCTTGGTGGTATGACTGCTCTTGTTACGGATGCATCTACGCTTCAGTTTAGAATGCTTAATGTTTCCAAGGGTCCTGCAATGTGGAGTCCACGAGCACAATGTGACAGAATATTTTTCTCTTACAATTGGAGGCATATAATAGAAAACACAAATAATCTCTATGTTTGGCAAGATACTGTAGTTGACCTTATTTTTCAGGACTCTTTAAATGTTCCACGTGGAACATCCAAAATCTCCGGAGTTGTTACTTCCTTAGGCGCAAAGTTTTTTTGTAAAGCTATTATTATTACTGCTGGGACATTTTTAAATGGGAAGCTCTTCATTGGACTTAACTCGGTTGATGGGGGTAGAGTGGGGGAGATGTCTTCTTATGGAATTACTGAGAGGCTTTCATCTCTTGGTATTGTTTCTGACAGAATGAAGACAGGAACTCCTCCTCGTATTGATGCCCGTTCACTTGATCTTTCAAAACTCGAGATTCAGCATGGTGATTCTTCGCCTGCTCGTTTCTCTTTTCTGAATATTCCTTCTGCTATTCAGTCTTTCAGAAAACAGCTATGCTGTTATATGGTTCATACAAATCCTTCTGTTCATAGAGCTCTTGAGTCAGGATTTAAATATTCTCCTCTATTCAACGGGATCATTCATGGCAAAGGGCCTCGTTACTGTCCAAGCATTGAGGATAAGTTGAAGACTTTTTCTGATAAAGAATCACATCAGCTCTTTTTGGAACCTGAGGGTTGGAATACCAATGAGTATTACCTTCAAGGTTTCTCCTCTTCTCTTCCTCTTGATGTACAGTTGGAGGCTATTCATCTTATTCATGGTTTGGAAAATGCTTCAATCTTCAGACCTGCTTATGCTGTTGAATATGATTATTTTCCTCCAACTCAATTGAAGTATTCTCTTGAGAGCAGATTTGTTGATGGTTGTTTCTTTGCTGGACAGGTTAATGGTACAACTGGATACGAGGAGGCTGCAGCTCAGGGTTTGATTGCTGGAATAAATTCTTCACTATATATTGACCAAAAGGAACCGCTTATTCTATCAAGAGATCAATCATATATTGGTGTCCTTATTGATGATCTGGTTTCAAAAGGAGTTGATGAACCTTACAGAATGTTTACCTCAAGAGCGGAATATAGAATTCTTCTCAGACAAGATAATGCTGATTTCAGGCTTACACCTATCTCTTATAAGCTCGGTCTTGCCTCTGAAGAGAGGATGAGAATGGTTGATTTAAAATATTCTTCGCAACAGGAATTACAAAAGCAGTTTGATTCAACTTATGTCAAGCCAGATGAAATCAACTCTTTACTTGAATCTTCAAGCACTTCTCCTATTGATGGCAGGAAATCCTTGTCAGATATTCTCACTCGTCCTCAGGTCAATATTTACAGTTTGATATCAAATGTTCCACGTGGAACAAAAGCTGTTTCTACCATATTGGATAAATATCATGAAGGTTGCTCTTTTGTTAGCAGGTCAATATTGAAATCTAAAGATTCATTCGAATTCGGCTATAAACCTTTTGTTTCAAATCAGGTACAGTCTCCTGAAACAATAGGAGAGTCCAGTGAGTCTTATCTTGACAATGAACTTCTAAGCAGTGTTGAGATCTCTATAAAATATAGGGGCTATATTGAGAGAGAGCAGCGTATTGCCGAAAAGATGCAACGTTTGGAGAAGCTCTCAATACCGGATGATTTCGATTACTCAAAGTTGCAGTCACTCTCAACAGAGGGTCGTCAGAAACTTATGCTTCACAGACCAAAGACTCTCTCTCAGGCCTCGAGAATACCGGGAGTGAGCACCTCGGATATTTCGGTTCTGCTTGTCTGGTTTGGAAGGTAAGCAAGGTATCCAGTGCTTTTAACCAACAAGTAGTTATGATATAAATTATTTATTATAAATACAAATAAAACAAGCTATTAAAGCCTATTACATCAAGTAATACTTTAATAGCTTGTTTTAATATAAACCCCCCAGAATTATGCTTTTAAATAGCTGATTTACACAGAAATATAACCAAAAATTCCTGATATCACATCAACTGTTTTATATCCTCTATAAAATTGTCAATATCCTCCTTTCTTGTGGCGAATGAACACATCCATCTTGATTCATATGTGCTCTCATCCCAAATGTAGAAGTAGTGTCTTTCCAGAAGTTTGTTGCAAAGTTCCTTTGGCAGCGTTGCAAATACAGCGTTGCTTTCAGTCTTTTTAGATATTTTGATGCAAGGAATTTCAGAGAGCCTTGATGCAAGATATTGGGCCATTTCATTGGCATGGGTAGCCATTTCCAAATAGAGATTATCCTTAAGATACTCCTCGAATTGTGCTGCAATGAACCTGTTCTTCGAGTAGAGTTGGGTGCTCTGTTTTCTGAAGAACTCCATCTCATTTTCGGCAATTTCCCTGTTTCTAGGATTCTGTTTCTCTCCGTAGAAGATAACTACCGCCTCGCCCATAAGAATTCCATTTTTTGTTCCACCAAATGAGAGAACATCTATTCCGCACTCATTGGTGAACTCCTTGATATCCATTCCCATTGATGCTGCTGCATTGGAAATTCTGGAGCCGTCCATATGAATGAAACCACCATGGGAGTGCATAATTTGAGCAAGTCTCTTTATTTCGTCAATGGTATATAGGGTTCCCAGCTCGGTAGGCTGCGAAATGGAGAGGACCCTTTTCTGTGCGTGATGCCAGTCATTGTCACCACTGCCCTGGTATGGGAATAGAGATTCCAGCTGTGCAGATGTTATTTTGCCGTCGGGGCAATCTACGGTTACGAACTGGCTTCCGGTAAAGTGTTGCGGAGCACCGCACTCGTCGGCAATGATGTGCGCGGTTGATGGTGCTATTACGCTCTCCCAATGCCTTACAAAAGGCGATAGTGCAACAACATTGGCGCCTGTTCCGTTGAAGACAAATATTGCCTTGCAATTGCCACCAAGCAGGTTTTCCAGTTGAGAAAGCACCTTTTGAGTGTAGTCCTCGTCTCCGTAGGCTACTCTGAATCCGCTGTTCTCTCTCTCAATTGCTTTAAGAATTCTTGGGTGGACACCGGAGTGGTTGTCACTTCCAAAGCTGTGTTTCATTAAAATATGCTCCATATATAGCTCTTTTAGTTTTGCTTGATGAATTATTTTGATAAATTTGCACACAAATTTAATTAAAGATATATAAACCAATTAATAATATTTTCAGACATGAATATTCCTGCAAATTTAAAGTATTCAAAGGATCACGAGTGGGTTAAAGTAGAGGGTAATGTAGCCGTAGTAGGTATTACAGATTTTGCTCAGTCAGAGCTCGGTGATATAGTTTTCGTTGACATCCAAACAGAGGGTGAGGATCTTGGCGCTGGTGAGAACTTCGGTTCAATTGAGGCCGTTAAGACCGTTGCTGATGCACTTATGCCTGTTTCAGGTAAGGTTATAGAGGTTAACCCTGAGCTTGAGGGTGCTCCTGAGCTCGTTAACACCGATCCTTATGGAAAGGGTTGGATGGTTAAGGTTGAGATGAGCAACGCTGCTGAGCTCAATGACCTTATGGATGCTGCTGCTTACGAGGCAATGATCAAATAATTCCGTAACGGCGCACAGGTAACATACAAACGAAATTCACCCCGCTCACAATTCAATGTGTGCGGGGTGATTTCTCTAATAAGAAGGGAGTCTATAAGGTTTACAATCTCTTCAAACTCAGCTTTATAAGCTCCTCCAGAGAGGCATCCGGCTTCTCCTTCTCAACAGACTCCAGAGCTTTCTGGGCAGCTGCCTTAGGGAATCCCAGAAGTACCAGGGCAGAGAGCGCTTCAGAGTGTGCAACCGAGTTGTTCACAGCTGCGGCAACCAGTGCTTTGGCATCCACCTCGCCACCACCCTTTACAATCTTGTCCTTTAGGTCAATAATGACTCTCTGGGCGGTTTTCAGGCCGATGCCCTTTATAGATCTTATCTTATTTACATCATCGGCCAGAATGGCTGTTTTGAGCTCTTCAAGCGAGAGAGATGAGAGCATCATTCTTGCAGTGTTCGGGCCTATGCCGTTCACCTCAATAAGCATAAGGAAGAGCGCACGCTCCTCTTTTGTGAAGAAGCCGTAGAGAAGTTCCACATCCTCCCTCAAATGGTGGTAAACATAGAGTTTCACTGAATTAAGTGACTCGATGTTTGAATAGGTCTGCAGTGAAATCTGCATTGACCAACCTATTCCTCCATTGTCAACAACAACCTGAGTTGGTGTTGCCTCAACAAGTTCTCCTTTGATGTAATCGAACATATTTCTTTGATTAGGTATTATATTTTCTCTTCAGCAAGAGCTTATTTCTATACCGCAACGGTTATTCCCAGTATGAGATGCTTCTGCTTATGACCCTTATGAGTTCTCCATTTGCAAAGAGTTTCTGAGATCTCCAGTTACCATATCTGTCATACTCATACTCATATTTGATCAGGTGTTTTTCAACGCTCTTCAGAGCTCTTGTATCCCAGAATTCACCACCATTGTCAAAGGCGCAGTTGCCGGTAAAATATCCAGCCTTGACGCGCTTGTCTGGAATATATGTTACGTCAACACTATGGATATTTCCGTGCTCGTCGTATATGTAGTTGAATTCAAACTTGGGCCAGTTATCTTCGTTCTGAGGATCAACCCATGCCCAGTCACGACCATCGGGCGTTCCCCAACCACCCCTCAAAATAATCTTATTGGGCAGAGAGGCGTTGTTGTCATATTGCATGTCAATGTCGAACAAAAGCTTCTTACCCTCCTTTCCACAGCGCCAATAGCTTTTGTGGGTGAGACAATTCTCATTATTCCAACTGAATGTTACTGTGGTGTTGTATGAAGAGTTGTTCCAGCTTGCATATATGTGGCTGTTGTGTCTGTAACCGGTGTTGTATTCAAGGCAGTAGAGGCTCTTACCGTTTGCCGTAATGCTCCTGATGCGACCCGCTTCATCTCTTATTATTACAAATTCATTTGGTTCAACATCTTTTATCTCTCTGAAATCGGGATGGCCGGCATCTTTGAAATCTTCCGAATACGCTGTTTTTCTGGTGTAACGGATATGTACTGTTCTATTGCTGCGTGTGGAGTCAATAATGGATACTTCTGTAAAAAGCGTTGATTCTTCATCAGTATCGAATATAATGGCTCTTCTTGATGAGAGTTCACCTTTGCTGTTGTAGCTTCTTGACTCGGAATAGCCACCCGTGTAGAGAGGGGTGGGGTGGGAGGAGGTGCCTCTCTCAAGATATGTGCAGGCAACACCTTCGCGGGAGGCAAGCAGCCCCTCTCTACTGAATGTAAGATCTCTGTATTGGTGCTGTATGCCCTCAAGGTTGAAAATAATGTAGGGGAGAGCTTGGGTACAATGCTCCCTGAAAACAACATCTTTCCTGTGTACACTCTTTACCGCTCCAATGAGAGAAAATGTCTTTGTGGTGTATATGTCTTCACCTGATGATATCTGGCTGTCGAAAAAGTATTGTCCCCAAGATGTGATGGGTACAGTAGAGAGCAGTGCTGCAAAAAGTGTTGATATGAAGTTTCTGTGAAATGCTTTCATTGAGAGAAGCGTTGGCTCTTTTTGGTAAATACAATAAATATTTGCCGCAAAGATAGTGCAAATTTGTAATTTTGCCGGTGAAAGTCAGAAGCTGAGAAAAGTTATGATAGAGAGTTTGGATGATATAAGAGCACAGTTTCCTGCACTGGAACAGAAGTTCTATGGCAATGATCTGGTTTATCTCGACAATGCGGCCACAATACAGAAGCCGCTCTCTGTAATCTCTCTGATGGATGAGATGACCCGTTTGAGGAACTCCAATGTTCACAGGGCAATGTACAGGTTGAGCGATGAGGTTACAACCCTCTACGAGAGTGCGCGCAATGAAGTTGTGAAATTCATCAATGCTCCCGGCAGGGAGAACATAATATTCACATCAGGTACAACTGCATCAATAAATCTGGTAGCAAGGTCGCTTTCAGATGCAAGGTGTGGGTATCTTTCGCACAAATATTCAATTGGCGGATGTACCAACAATGGAGAGATGTTTCTTGGAGATGGTGATGTTATTGTTTTCACCGGCGATTCGCACCACTCCAATCTTGTTCCATGGCAGCTTGCAGCGCAGAGGTGCGGTGCCGCCACGGATTATCTGAAACTTGACGATGATGGGCGCTGGAGCGTTTCACAACTCGATTCCAAACTGGCTTCCATAATAGAGTCTGGCAAGAGGGTGAGGCTTGTTGCAATAACCCACATATCCAATGTACTTGGCATTGTGAATCCTGTAAAGGAGGCGGTTGAGGTTGCACACAGGTATGGGGCGCTGGCTCTTGTTGACGGAGCCCAGGGAATAGTGCACAGGAAGGTTGACGTAATTGATATTGACTGCGATTTCTACGCCTTTTCCGCACACAAGATATATGGCCAAACGGGTGTAGGTGTGCTCTATGGCAAGAGCGATATTCTTGATGCCATGCCACCATTCATGGGAGGTGGCGATATGGTAAACAGGGTCACATACGAGAAGACAACATACGCACCGCTTCCACTCAAATTCGAGGCCGGCACTCCCAACTTCATAGGTGCCGCATCGTTGAAACCGGCGTTGGAGTTTGCCGCACTGCTGCAGGAGGGTGGCATTGCCACAGAAGTGGAGAGAAGTGAGAATGAGATAAAAAGCTATCTGCAGTGTGAATTTGAAAAAATAGAGGGGCTCAAGTGGTATGGAAAGGCTCCTTTGAATGAGAGGATTCCGCTCTACAGCATTACGGTAAAGGGCGTTCATCCTGCCGATATGGCTCAGATTCTTGATAAGATGGGAGTTGCCGTGAGAACAGGCCTGCTTTGTGCCGAGCCGGTAATGGATAGGTTCGGGGTAGGGGTCAGCTCAGACTCTTCACAGCCTCAGGGTATGCTCAGGGCATCTTTTGCTTCATACAATACACTTGCCGAGGCCGAATATTTCATTGCATCTCTCAACAGGTGCGTGAATATGCTCAGATAAAAAAAGTTGTGTATATTTGCACCCTGCTTTGCGCCGCTGCAAAGTGTTGGAAAATGCCTCGTTAGCTCAATTGGCAGAGCACAAATTTCGTAATTTTGAGGTTGGTGGTTCGATTCCACTACGAGGCTCAATTGTTATGAGCATAAAAGAGATAGAAGATTCAATTGTTGAGGAGTTCTCCATGTTTGACAACTGGATGGACAAGTATGAGTACATCATTGAATTGGGGAAGGGCGTTCCCGTTCTCGACCACAAGTTCAAAAAAGATGAAAATCTCATTACTGGTTGTCAGAGCCGTGTTTGGCTTGGATGTGAAATCAAGGATGGAAAACTCTGGTTCAGCGCTGATTCCGATGCAATAATAACAAAGGGTATCATTTCTCTTCTAATCAGAGCTTTCAACGGCCAGAAACCTTCCGACATCATTACTGCAGACCTGAGTTTCATTGAGGCAATAGGCCTCAAGGAGAACCTCAGTCCCACACGTGCCAACGGTCTGGTATCAATGATAAAGCAGATAAAGGATTATGCTCTTGCATATAACTCATTGAAAAATGTCTAAGCAGGATTTACAGAGAGATATAATAAGGGCGCTCAAACAGGTCTACGACCCTGAAATTCCGGTAAACATATACGATCTTGGACTCATTTATGAAATAAAGATAGATGATGACTCCAAGGTGAATGTCAAGATGACACTCACTGCACCCAACTGCCCAATGGCAGATGACGTTGCCGCTGAGGTTGACAGGGCCGTAAAGGATGTTCCCGGTGTAAAGGATGCCTCAATTGAGCTCGTATTCGAGCCTGAGTGGGACAAGAGCCGTATGAGTGAGGAGGCCCTTCTTGAACTCGGATGGCTATGAACAGGGCATATCTACTTCTTGGAAGCAATGCAGGTGAGCGTGAGCAGATGCTCAGGGATGCCTCCATTGAGCTCATTGATGCCCTTTTACCCTCCTACCTGGAGATAGATTCCCTTGAAAACGCAGTAAACAGTTCGGAGGTTATTGAGACCGAGCCCTGGGGGGAGTTTGAACCCGATGCCAATGGTGGTGTTCCGGAAAAGTTTCTCAATCAGGCTATAATGATTACAACTGAGTTGGAGCCGCAGCAGGTTCTGGACATCTGCCGGAAGATTGAAAAGATGCTTGGAAGGGGTGAGGAGGAACATAGAGGAGAGCTATCGCAAGTGGAAAATGGGCATGTGGTGTATAAGAGCAGGTGTATAGATATAGATATTCTGCTCTTTGAAAAGCAGGTGCGTACTCCTAAGGGTGAGATGTGGAGGAGTGTTGAGGTTTGCAGTGAGGAGCTGGTTATTCCGCATCCGCATCTTCATAAGAGGGAGTTTGCATTGGCTCCTCTGGCGGCGGTTGCTCCAAATGCATACCATCCCGTATTGAAAAAGAGGGTGAAGGAGCTGCTCAAAGATTTGAAAAGGAACGCATAACGTGTGATGCGTTGAAAGGCAGCATATTAAATCAGGAAAAATATATAAAACGAGATATTATGACACAGGACGAACTCTTCAAGAATCTGATTGCCCATACCAAGGAGTATGGCTTCATCTTTCCAAGCAGTGAGATTTATGATGGCCTCAGCGCCGTTTACGATTACGGCCAGCTTGGAAGCGAACTGAAGAACAACATAAAGAGATATTGGTGGGACTCTATGGTAAGGCTCCACACCAATATTGTTGGTATTGACAGCTGTATCTTCATGCACCCTAGAATCTGGGAGGCTAGCGGCCACGTAGGTGCATTCAACGATCCGCTTATTGACAACAAGGACTCCAAGAAGAGATACAGGGCTGACGTTCTTCTGGAGGATTATATTGGCAAACTTGAGGAGAAGATAAACAAGGATGTTGAGAAGGGCAGGAAGAAGTTCGGCGATTCATTCAACGAGGAGCAGTTCCGTGCAACCAACCCTAATGTTCTCAGGAATCAGGGTAAAATTGACTCTGTTAAGGAGCGTATGACAGCGGCCCTGAACGCCAATGACCTCAAGGCCCTGAGAGATTTGATCATTGATTGTGAAATAGTGTGTCCTATTTCAGGAACAAAGAACTGGACAGATGTAAGGCAGTTCAACCTCATGTTCTCAACCCAGTTGGGAAGCGTGAGCGGTGAGGACAACAGCGTCATTTACCTCCGCCCAGAAACAGCCCAGGGTATCTTCGTGAACTTCCTCAATGTTCAGAAGAGCGGACGTATGAAGGTTCCGTTTGGTATTGCCCAAATAGGAAAGGCTTTCAGAAATGAGATAGTTGCCCGTCAGTTCATCTTCC
>DCHN01000005.1:9466-9625 GCA_002315995.1 Bacteroidales bacterium UBA1751
CGAGCAAATGGAGATGCAGTTCTTCGTAAGGCCTGGCTCGGAGCTCGAGTGGTTTGCAAAGTGGAAAGAGACCAGAATGAAGTGGCATCAGGCAATAGGAATGGGTGCGGAGAACTACAGGTTCCACGACCATGAGAAGCTTGCCCACTATGCAAATGC
>DCHN01000005.1:9750-9909 GCA_002315995.1 Bacteroidales bacterium UBA1751
CTGAGACAAACGAGAGCTATGTTCCATACGTTATTGAGACATCAATTGGAGTTGACCGCAGCGTGCTTGCCGTTCTTTCAGGTGCATACAGAGAGGAGCAGCTCGAGGGTGGTGAAACACGTGTTGTATTGAAGTTCCATCCGGCACTTGCACCTGTAA
>DCHN01000002.1:0-7490 GCA_002315995.1 Bacteroidales bacterium UBA1751
TTCCGGTTTATGACAAGGAGTTGCTCATTAAGGCTTCTATTGAGTCTGGAATAAGCCCTGAATTCTTTGAGAAGGATGACGAACAGCCTGCAAGACGCTCAAGAGGCGGATTATTCGGCTTCCATCTCTTCAGTTTTGGAATGGGGGATGATCCCTCCACTCATTTGTTTTCACGAGATAAACTTTTCAAGTTACAGAGCGAGGCAATAGAGAAGGTTGCGTCAGAGGGTTCTGCAATATTTGTTGGCAGGTGTGCAGATTATGTGATGAGGGATTCCTCCCGCATAATAAGCGCATTTATTGTAGCAGATGACAAATCCAGGGTTGAGCGTTTGAGAAAGGCTGTGAAGAGTGACAAGTACAGGAATATGAGTGACGAACAGATAGTTGAGTATATGCACCGTGCCGATAGGAACAGGGCAAAGTACTACAACTTCTATACATACAAGAATTGGGGATACAGTTCAACTTATGATATCTGCATAAGCTCTTCAAAATTCTCAACAGAGAA
Organism: Bacteroidales bacterium UBA1751; assembly: GCA_002315995.1. GTDB lineage: Bacteria > Bacteroidota > Bacteroidia > Bacteroidales > UBA932 > Egerieousia. Next base: position 512 of record DCHN01000002.1, read on the forward strand.
GTGTGCAGAAACAATTGCCAAACTCGTCAGGGACAAATTCGGCATTTAGCCTCTTACTGGGCCAGTTCAATAAGCTCCTCATCTGCTTTTATCTTGCGGATGAGGGTTTTTATTATAGTGTCAACTCTGCTGCCATTACGGTAATCTGCCTCACAGCAGAAATTAACACGCCCCTGATTGAAAAGGTTGCGTGCACACCCCTCTTTTTTTGTGTTGCCGGGTTCAAAAACCGCTACGGAGGTTCCTCCCAACTGCTTTACCATTTTCATACACGGAACATCGGTCTCTCCATCTCCAAAGTAAATCATATTTCTGAATGGGACACGCTTCATCTTCTCCGGCATTGATTCGTTTATGAGCACTGAGTCGCTCATGCTGAATATGCCTTTGTTTATCTTGTAGAGATACTGGGTCTTGTTGGTGTAGTTTATTGCAGCTGCAGGCCAAATGGCATCTCCGTTCTTGTCGTAATAGTAGCAACTTGCAAATATTGCCTTGAATTTTGATGCTATTGCTGTTCCGTCAATGATTTCGCGCATACCTGAAGAGTTTATGTAGTGCTCTACAATTACTCCATTCTCTGCTCCATACTCCTTAATACGGTCGAACCACTCCATTACACCTTGAAAGAAGTGCACGCTCTTGCCATATTCGGTAAATGACTCTTTTCTTATTGAGAGCCCCTTCTCCTTGGCTTTCTGAAGCATATAAAGCATATATACAAGAACGTTGTCGGAGTCCTGCTCTTCGGCCATTACCTGCGTCTGGCCCCAGAAATCGGCAACCCTCTCACCAACTGAACCTATGAACGAGAACTCCTGCATATTTCCGGGCGCAAGTGTGCCGTCAAAGTCGTAGACAAGAGCTACAACAGGCAGCTTCTCCTTTTTGAATACGATGTCATAGGTGGCTGTAGTTTCTTTGTTACTGTTAGCTATGGGGCAATGCAATTCCATATTTTACTCGTTTTTAGAGCTGGTTTCCTTAAGTTGCTCAAGTTCTTCAAAGAAGATATTCTTGAGAATATACTTTTTCTTGTTTGGATAATCGTAATTGTAGTGCCACCACTCATCAACATATTTGCTGAATCCTGCCCATTCCATTATTCCTCCGAGAATTTCCCTGTTCTTTATTGCCTCCTCCGGAATATCAGTGCACTCCCATGATGCTTTGTTTGAGAATGTATCAAACTCGCTTGGCATAGTGCAGTATGTACTGTTGGACAGGTTGTAGAGGGCAAGGTCAATTGCAGCGCCTCTGTTGTGGTTGGAACCGGTCGATGGGGATGCTACGAATGTTGTGTCTTCATACACCTCTCTGAAATAGACGGTTGCACTGTATGGCCTGTATCCGTCATATATTACAAAGCCAAGTCCAAGTTTGGCAATTGAGTCGGCGGCAGCCTTAAGCGCTTTTGCAGCAGGTTCAACAAGATATGCCTTTGCCATTGTATAAACCTGGGTTTTGGTAAAGTTGTTCGCAGTAGCATATCTTATGTCAAGAAGTACATTTGGAACGTACTCTTCCAAATCAACAAGTTTGTTGCTTCCTGTAGAGTCCGATTCACACGCTGTGATATACTCTTCAATTGTGTTGAGCATCTCCAAATTATATGGGTTCTCCTTCGTCTGCATTTTTGCCAGAAGTTCGGCGCTTACGCCGCTGGTCTCTTCATTGTTGGCATTGTTTGCTCCATTTCCTGCGCATGATGCAATAGAAAACAGAATGGCAATAGTGATAATCAGTTTATTCATTATCTATAAAATTATTATTCGTTGCTGTAACATATTATTTATGTCTCCTAGAACAGAGTGAACATTTCAGGTTCGTCAGGCTGCGAGAAGAGATCCGGCTCCACTTCCATTATTTTTTTTGAAATTTTGCGTGGAGTCTCAGCATTTACCGGCTTTGTTTCAATGTGATTCTCAATTTGGAATGCAAAAGGTTCAAGCCAGTTGTATTCCGGTGAAATTTTAGCCAATTTTCTCATCTGTTCAACAATGCTATTGACAGATGGAGTTGCGGCAATATCATTTGTTATTGCAGATGGCTGCTCCTTATCCGCCGGACCAAGAGGACTCTCCATGGATCTCTGTGCTTGAGAATATCTGTAATACTTTCTCTCATATACCTCAATAGGTGAGATATTGTAACGCAAATACTCAATGTCTGCCTGTATTGTTCTCAAAGAGACAGAGACTTTTGTCTTATACTCCTTCGAAAGTACCTTGTTGCACTGCAGAATCATGTCGTTGAGGGACCATTTGTGGTTGGCATCCTTCAGGCACGAATCTATTGTTTTGTGTCTGATGTAAATCTGTGACTTTGTAATTGCGGACATAATATATTGAATTTCAGACAATGCAAATATAATAAAAAAAGAGACACCCTTTGGGAGTCTCTAATTAAAGATCTTTAATTATAAAAACCTTAAGAAATTACTCAGCAACTGTAGTAGTAGCTGTAGAATCAGCATTGCAAGCGCAAGTGCTGTCAGTGCAAGCAGCGCAGCTATCGCAGCACTCTGTAGCAACTGTCTCCTCTACAACTGCCTCCTCTTCCTGAGCAGCGTTGTTTCCGCAAGCAACTGCAGCAAAAGCGATTGCTGCAAATGCAAAAAGTTTCATAGCTTTCATTGTCAAAAAATATTTTTTAAAACGTGTGCAAAGGTAAAACAATTTTTATTCCTTACAAATTTTTTTTTGGAAAATTCAAATATTTTTTTATCTTATGGCTAACTGCTTGATTTTTAAGAAAAAAATAATGTAATAAATTGATATCAAAAGGTTATTTATGTCTATATGAGAGCTCTTTTTCAACATCTGAAATATTGACTCCCATTTGCTCCATAAGAACAAGCATGTGATAGATTAAATCGCAGCTTTCATATACGAAGCGCTCCCTCTTTCCGCTTACCGCCTCAATTATTGTTTCAGAACTCTCTTCTCCCACTTTTTTTGCTATGGCCTTCACTCCTTTGATGAACAGTTTCGTTGTATATGACCCCTCAGGCATTAACTCATGCCTTTTGGCAATTGTCTTTTCAAGAGTTCTGATGAACCCCTCCTGATCTGGCGTATCAAAGCAGGCCAATGTGCCCCTGTGACATACCGGACCCACCGGTTCTGCCTTAACAAGAAGAGTGTCGCTATCGCAATCCTTGAACATCTCCTTTACAAACAGGAAGTTTCCGCTTGTTTCTCCTTTTGTCCAGAGCTGTTTTCTTGTTCTTGAATAGAATGTCACTTTTCCTTCAGTAAGAGTCTTTTCAAATGCCTCTTCATTCATATAACCCAGCATCAGAACCTTCAGGGTTGTGGCATCCTGAATTATTGCAGGCAACAATCCGTCGCCTGTCTTTTCCAAATTGAAATCGCTGAACTTCATACCCGGTTTCATATTCTGTTCTCTTTTTTCTGTTATTTGTACCTTACATCAATTCCCTTTTCCATAAGTGCTCTCTTGAGTTCAGGAATAGGAATCTCTCCATAATGGAATATGCTTGCAGCCAGGGCGGCATCTGCTTTGCCCTCTGTGAGAACCTGCGCTATATCATCTACACTGCCTGCTCCGCCGGAGGCAATAATTGGTATTGAGAGCATTGAACTCAGATGTGCATACTCATTGCATGCATACCCGTTCTTTGTACCGTCGTGGTCCATTGATGTGAAGAGAATCTCTCCTGCACCTCTCTCCTGCGCCTCTTTTGCCCAGCTGAAGAGCTCTTTTTCTGTAAGGTTCTTCCCTCCGTGAGTGGTAACTCTCCAGACTCCGTCAATTTTCTTTGCATCAATGGCACATATTACAAACTGTTTCCCGTATTTGTTGGCAATGGATGTAATGAGATTCGGATCTGCAACTGCGGCGCTGTTGAGCGATATTTTATCTGCGCCGTTGTCAAGCAGCCTTGAAGCATCATCAAGCGATGAAATTCCACCGCCTACGGTGAATGGAATGTTTATTCTTTGTGCTATTTGACGCACCAGCTCCGTGAAGGTTTTTCTTCCCTGCTGAGATGCGCTGATGTCAAGATATACAAGTTCATCTGCACCATCACTGCTATATTTGGCGCCCATTTCAACGGCATCTCCAACCTCCTTGATACCCTCAAAGTTGATTCCTTTCACAACATGCCCGTCCTTAACGTCCAGACATGGTATTATTCGTTTCTTGACCATTGTTCAATTTCTTTAAGGCTGATTCTATTCTCGTAAATGGCTTTGCCTACAATTACCTTAGGCATACCTATTCTGTTGAGCTCCTTTATATCATTCATTGAGCCTATTCCTCCGCTTGCTGTAAAACATATTGTTTTGAACCTGTTTTGGAGCATGGTGTAGAGTTCAACAGAGGCACCTGCGAGCATTCCATCTCTGCTTATATCTGTGCAGATTACACTCTTCAGGCCGCTAGGCAGCAACTTTTCAATAAGCTCAACAATGTCAATGGGCGCCTGTTCAAGCCAACCTTTTACGGCAATTGAGACTCCGCGCACATCTGCACCAAGTATCAGTTTCTCTCCTGTGAATGATTCAAGCCACTGCGCAAACATTTCGGGGTGCAGTGCTGCAACGCTTCCAATAACGCAGTGTGTTGCACCGGCATTCAATGCTGAATCAATAGCCGCCATATCTTTCAATCCGCCTCCCCACTCAATTTCGCCTTCAAAATTTGCTGCCACCTCTTCCAACGTCTGAAGATTTGATGGAGTACCTGTTTTTGCTCCGTCAAGGTCAACAAGATGAATCCTTTTGACTCCGCAGTTTGAATACGCCCTGGCCATTTCGGCAGGTTTGCAATCGTAAACCTTCTTGGTCTCATATTCACCCTTGGTGAGCCTTACGCACTTGCCGTCAATTATGTCAATTGCGGGTACTATTTCTATTCTCTCTGCCATTCTGAACGCTATTTATAGAGCAAGGAAATTCTTTAGAATTCTTTCACCTGTATCGCCGCTCTTCTCTGGATGGAACTGGGTTCCGTAGAAGTTCTCATATTTAAGTGCGGCTGAAAACATTATGTTCCCGTGTCTGCTTGTGGCAATGGTATCGGTCCCAAGGGTAGGGTAGAAAGAGTGCACGAAATATACATCCGAACCCTCCTCAATTCCCTTGAAGAGCTTGCTCTCAAGATTCTGAATGGAATTCCAACCCATGTGCGGAACCTTGGCCTCAGCTGCTATAGCATCTGCATTTTCAGAAGGCATAGGAAATTGTAGAACGTTGCTGTCGAATATACCTATACATTTAGTATTCTCTTCCTGTGATGAGTTGCACAGTACCTGCATTCCAACGCATATGCCAAGTACAGGCTGCCTGAGGGAACGTATGGTATCAATCAGTCCGCTTCTGCGAAGCTCCTCCATAGCAAAGGAGGCATTTCCAACACCGGGAAGAATAACCTTTGAGGCGCTCTTTATTTCTGATATGTCTCCGGTGAGAACAAAATCGGCACCAAGCCTTTCAAGAGCGTTCATAACGGAGTTGATGTTCCCCGCATTGTAATCTATTATAGCTATTTTACCTTGTCTGCTCATCTCTTTTCTCTTTAAAGAATTCCTTTGCTTGAAGGAAGCGCATAGTTGAAGGGATCCTCCCTCACAGCCTGTTTCAGCGCCCTTGCAAATGCTTTGAAAACAGCCTCTGCCAAATGGTGGTTGTTTTCTCCCTTAGCCTCAACATATATGTTGCAGCATGCAGCACTTGAGAGTGACTTGAAGAAGTGCTTGAACATCTCGGTTGGTACATCTCCAACCCACTCACGTGTGAACTCAACTTTCCATACAAGTTCGCTTCTTCCACCGAAGTCCAGAAGAACGGCTGCTGCACACTCGTCCATAGGAAGTACGAATCCATATCTCTCAATGCCCTTCTTCTCTCCAAGAGCCTCTTTGAGCACTGTTCCAAGAGCTATTCCAATATCCTCCATTGAATGGTGCTCATCAACTTCCAAATCGCCTTTGCAGGTGAGATTCAGAGTGATTCCTCCGTGATGTACAAGTTGGTTGAGCATGTGGTCAAGGAACTTGAGGCCTGTATCAATCTTTGATTCTCCACCTCCATCGAGGGCGATAGATATCTCTATATCCGTTTCGGAACTCTTGCGGACAATGTGTGCGCACCTGCCACAGCTAACGGATTGTGAATTCCCGCTACTTACGCATGCAATAGCCTTATCTCCTGCTGAAGCACATCCCGCATATCCGTTCCCGGCTCCGTTGTCGTATGCCTTAAGAGCCTCAAGCAGCTTCTTGTTCTCCTCCCTGAGACCTACGGTTATTCTCAGGCAGTTGGCGCACCCATTTACATTTGTCCTGTTCCTTACAATGATGCCTGATTCAATCAAATAGTCATAGAGTGCATCTGCATCTGAAACCTTTACCAGCAGGAAGTTGGCCTGGCTTGGATAGACCTTCTCAACGCATTTGAACCCCGGAAGGGTGGCGGTGAGCATCTCCCTTTCAGAAACAACCTCCCTGACCTGACCTTCAATATCCCTTTCAAGCCCCTTCATTGCCAGCAACTGTGTTGCACCGTTTATGTTGTATGGATACTTCACCATTGCAAAGAGAGAGCTTATATAGCTGTTTGAAATTGCCAGACCGAGTCTCAGAGATGCCATTCCTCTTGCCTTTGACATTGTCTGCAGCACAATGAGGTTAGGATACTCATCAACCCTCTTTGCAAAGCCTGGTACATCTGCAAAATCAATATAGGCTTCGTCAAGCGCCACAATTCCGTTGAAACGCTCCAGAATTATCTCTATCTGCCGGGTGGGGAAGGTGTTGCCCGATGGGTTGTTGGGGCTGCAGAGGAAAATTACCTTGGTGCCGGCGTTGCACTGGGCAAGAAGTTTCTCTTCATTGAGCGAAAAGTCCTCTTCGAGAGGAAATTCGGCAAGTTTGATATCGTTTGTCTCTGCTGCCACACGGTACATTCCGTAACTTGGCGATATGGCAATTGCGTTATCCTTTCCCGGA
>DCHN01000002.1:7607-8313 GCA_002315995.1 Bacteroidales bacterium UBA1751
TCTGGCGCGGGTCCGGATATCTGTTCCATTTGTTGGGGTAGGGGCTCTCGTTGGCATCGAGGAATGTTCCCAGATTGCCCTCGAACTCATCCCTTGCGGTGGAATATGGAGCAAGCGACCTTATGTTGGGTCTTACAAGATTCTGTATATCCTCTCGTCTCATAATCTATTTCTGCATTCTGATTTTTACGGCGTTGGCGTGTGCTGCAAGGCCTTCTGCATCGGCCATTTCAACAATGGTCTGAGAAAGTGATTCAAGGCCTTCACGGCTCAGTGACTGAATTGTCATTTTGCGCATGAAGCTATCTATGTTCACTCCACTGAATGAGTGGCCCCATCCGCATGTAGGCAGTGTGTGGTTGGTTCCTGATGCATAGTCTCCGGCACTCTCGGGAGACCAGTTCCCAACAAAAACGCTTCCTGCGGTTTCAATTCTTTCAACAATTCTCCAAGGCTCCTGAGTAGATACAATAAGATGCTCCGGCCCATACTCATTTGCAAAATCAATTGAATCGCTCTCCTTCTCAAATACTATTACACGGCTCTTTGAAAGGGCGCCTTTGGCAAGATCTGCCCTTCCCAGCACCTCTACCTGTCTCTCTATTTCTGAACTGACCTGCCGGGCAATTGATTCCGAATTGCACAGAAGCATTACCTGACTGTCTGCGCCATGCTCTGCCTGCGAAAGAAGATCTGCTGCAACAAA
>DCHN01000018.1 GCA_002315995.1 Bacteroidales bacterium UBA1751
ACAGTACCGAGGTGAATTTAAGGAAACTAAAAAATTATACAAAAAGGCACGATTAAGCAAAGTTTCAACACCCTACTGAGGGGTGACAATATTTTATTCCTTGTTGTCAACACCTATATCGTTAAATAAAGAAATGCTTGCGGAGTTGAAATTATTCCATATCTTTGCACTAACATTATAATGTTAGTTTTATGGAATTATTTCATGGATCAACAAAAATAATAGAGACACCCTCGTTTGGAACAGGCAACCCGCATAATGACTACGGACTTGGATTTTACTGCACCGAAAATATTGAACTGGCAAAAGAGTGGGCTTGCAGAACTCCGGAGGACGGATTTGCCAATGCATATTCATTAGATCTCAGCGGGCTTAACATAATGGACCTGACAAAGAAAGAGTGGCATATTCTCAACTGGCTTGCACTTTTGCTTGTAAACAGAATATTCGATATCAGTAATCCCATAGCACAAGATGCAAAAGAATATATCATAAGCACATTCCTGCCATTATACGAAGAGTGTGATGTAATAGTAGGGTATCGTGCAGATGACTCATATTTCTCATTTGCAAAAGCTTTTCTAAATGGTCAGATCCCTTTAAGCGCACTCTCTGAAGCCATGCATCTTGGCAAACTCGGTCAACAATACTGTATAAGAAGCAGGAAGGCATTTGACAGAGTGCAGTTTACTCAAGCCATTACAGCAAACGGGCAGGAGTATTATATTAAAAGAATCACACGCGACAACAGAGCAAGAGAAGAGTATCTGAAAATACTATCTGTAAAAGGTCACTCAAAAGAGGAAATATTTATGCTTGATATACTCCGTCAGGAGTGGAAAAACGATGATGAACGCCTACAATAAATCATATCTTGAAGATGCCATGCACAATTTGGGTGCAATGGCCGACTATGCCGTAAATTGCATTGGCATATATGAAACCGAGTTCTGGTCCAGATTCACGACCAGCACTGTTGCTGCACGCTTCAGTGTTGGAGCACCAGATATCATTGCCGGACATTCAGGACCCGAGCTGGCAATAATGGTAATGCAGGAGACCGGAAAGGGTATTGAAGAGTGCAATTGCTCCATTTCAATCTCCTCTCCTCAATACTGGGCAGGATGGATACTCGCCTACTACCAATGGCTGAGAGGCTATTCTTTCAGGGAGTTGGCCCAAGCAGGATTGGACTTAAAAACGGTAATTGACATGTTCAACCCAATGCACGAAGCCGACCCCTCCACATTCGCCAACCTGGCCGATAGAAAAATAAATGAAAAGGAGAGCCCTAATTGGATTAAAGAATTCAGAAAGATGAACAGGCTCACACAGGAGGAGCTCTCTGAAAAATCAGGAGTCCCAATCCGCCTTATCAGAGCATACGAGCAAGGAACGATTGACACCAACCGCGCAGAATACCACACCATAAAGCAACTTGAAAGGAGCCTCAACTTATCTATTCCCGTATAGTACACCACAGGCCACCCGTATCTGGCCAACATCTATAACTTCAGGCTACAAATCCAGGTTGCAAGGTCATTCAGGAGTTCCGGTGAAATGGTCTCTTCTATTGAACGATACTCAGTTACGGCTCCACTCTTGCAGTGCTGGAAGAGATGATTCAGTTCAGGATACTCTTTTACAAGATTTTGCGGATTGTCAGGCAGATTCTCCTTTATGGAGATGAGGTTCTGCGATGCTATTACCTGAATATCCTTTCCGCCGTTGGCTGCAAAAACCGGGCAGGAACAAGCCCTGATATGTGACACAGGATTATAATCTATAAACCAGTTCAACCATTTGACTCCCTGCTTCATGACAAGTTCCCTATACTCCTGCACGGTGTATCTCATATCCGCACCACTAAATTCAAGAACCCTATTGGCTTGTGCAGTAAGCAACTGGTCTCCCTGAACTCCCGGTCCTGCAAGTGAGATTACAAAATCCACAAGTTTCTCCGCCCCCAGCATAAATGCTATAGAGCCGCCCTCGCTATGCCCCAATACACCAATTTTACTGTTTGGATTCTCCACGAATTTGAAATTTCTTAGGAATTCTATTCCAGCTTTCGCGTCTTCAAAGAAATCCAAAGTGGTTGCATTCTTTACATCGCCTCCCTTCGATTCGCCAAAATCACGGTCATCATATCTGAGAGTCGCTATTCCGTGGCGTGCCAGATAATCTGCAATTACCCAAAACGGCTTATGCTCAAATATCTCCTCATCACGGTTCTCCTGCCCACTACCGGTAACCATAAGAACAACCGGAGTCAATGGTCCGGCATTCTCCGGAATCACCAGAGTTCCTGCAAGAGTTGCACCGGCCTTCTCATTGCAGAATGTTACCTCGCGGGTGCTGTATGGAAATGGAGCAACCGGGGTCTGCGGGCGATTGAGTTTAACTATCGCCTTTGTGAGGGTAAGAGGAAACTCATGTCCGGCCTGCGTGAAGGTTCCAAGAATCGAGCCGTTCATAAGCGTGCCGCTATATATGGCTCCAATGGCCGCAACAGCAACCTCAATCTGAATAAAGTTCTTTACTGCAGCCGTAGCCTCAATACCTTTGACACCCTGATCGGGGCTATCTAAAGTGCATACGATTTTCCCCTCCCCACCTGGCGATAGATTTAGCACCATTGTCAACTCCGTCTGCCCAACCCGGAGTACACCGCTCCATCTGCCAATGAACGGCTTAATGTCATCCGTAGCAACAACGGTTTGTGCGTGACAAACAGAGAGTGATGCTATAAAAGTCAGAATGAGAAGAATTTTTTTCATGGCAAGTCTGTAGTTATATTCCAACGTAAAGGTAAAAAATCCTGCATATTTTATGGATGGCCTCTTTTTGGTATCTTTGCATCCAAGCTTTCAAGCAAGGAAGAAAACAAATAAACAATATTATAAAGAATATGGATAGAGTAAGTTATGCGCTTGGTCTCAACATTGGCCAGCAGTTGAAACAGATGGGTTTGAAAGGATCATTCTCAGTAAAGGATTTTTCAGAGGCAGTTGCCGACATTATGGAGGGCCGCGAGCCTATGTTGAACTCCCTCGAGACTCAGAAGGTACTTGAGGCCTTCTTCAATGAACTTGAGCAGAAGCAGGCTGCCGAGGCTGCCGAAAAGGGAAAAGCAGCAAAAGGTGAGGGCGAGAAGTTCCTCAAGGAGAATGCAGGCAAACCCGGTGTAACCGTTACAGCAAGCGGCCTTCAGTATATGGTTCTCAAAGAGGGAACTGGCAAGAAGCCTAAAGCTACCGACACAGTAAGGTGCCACTACGAGGGTACTCTCATTGACGGAACAATCTTCGATTCGTCATACAAGAGGAACTCACCTGCAGACTTCGGCCTGAACCAGGTCATAAAGGGATGGACAGAGGGCGTTCAGCTTATGAGTGAGGGCTCAAAGTTCCGTTTCTTCATTCCTTACAACCTTGCATACGGAGAGATGGGTGCCGGCAACGATATTCCACCATATGCAGCGCTCATTTTTGACGTTGAACTCATAAAAGTTCTCTAGGAAAACCATGATTTTTTGCCTAAGCGGTGCATCATACTGTACCGCTTAGGCAAAAAAATTCTATTACGATGAAATTCATGAAAAAGATTTTGACACTTATGGCAATTATGGCTGGATGCTTTGGCTGTTCACAGAACAAGCCGCTTGAGTACCCTGTTGCCGAAAAGCAGGATATATCAGACAACTACTTCGGCACTGAGGTTGCTGACCCGTACCGCTGGATGGAGGATGACACCACTGCACAGGTTAAGGCGTGGGTTGATGCCGAGAATCTTGTTACTCAGAATTATTTCAGCAGAATCAAGTTCAGGGGTGCGCTCAAGGAGAGACTCACCCAGCTGAGCAACTACGAGAAGTTCGGCATTCCTGTAAAACGTCACGGCAAATACTATTTTTCAAAGAATGACGGCCTCCAGGACCAGAGCGTAATATATGTTGCAGACTCTCTTGATGCCGAGCCGCAGGTTCTGCTTGACCCTAACAAACTCTCTGAAGATGGCACAGTGGCCCTTGGCTCAATGTCAATTTCTAAAGATGGCAAATACATGGCCTACACTGTATCACGCAGTGGAAGCGACTGGGTTGAAATTTATGTAATGGACCTTGAGACAAAGCAGCTCACAAAAGACCATATACAGTGGGCAAAATTCACCGGTGCATCCTGGTTCGGGAACGGCTTCTTCTACAGCGCATATCCCGCACCGGAGGAGGGAAAGGAGTACTCCAACGTAAACGAGAACCATCTTATATACTACCATAAGATAGGTGAACATCAGGAGAAGGATGCGCTCATCTACTCAAATCCAGAATATCCTAAACGTTTCTACACCGCAGAAACAGATGAGGACGAGAACTTCCTCTTCATTTACGAGAGTGGAGCCAATCTTGGGAACCGCCTCTTTATGAAGGATCTTCGCAAAGTTAATCCGGAGAATATATGCAAAACTGTTGCAGCCTCATATGCAGCAGGTTCATCCTCAACATTTTGCAAGGGCTCTACTGTTGCCGGCGGCAACAACATTGGTGCAATTGAAATAGCCTCGAACGACGCATTTGAATATAATGTGGTTGAAACAGATGGTGAAACTCTCTATTTCATTACCAACAACGGAGCACAGAACTACAAAATAATGAAAGCAGCTGCCTCAAAGCCTCAGTTCAGCAAATGGGAGGATTTCATTCCTGAAACTGAAAACGTTCTTGCAGGCATCAGCTTTACAAACGGAAAGATTATTGTAACCTACATGCAGGATGCATCAACACACGCATACGTCTGCTCAATGGAGGGCGTAAGGGAGAAGGAGATAGAGCTCCCTACACTTGGAACAGTTTCAGTATATGGAAGAAAGAATGAGAGTGAGGTCTTCTACTCATTCACCTCATACACCTACCCTGCTACAATTTTCAAGTATGACGTGGCAACGGGTGAAACATCCGAGTTCAAGAGACCTCAGGTTGCATTCAACCCCAATGATTTCATAACAGAGCAGGTGTTCTTTGAATCAAAGGACGGCACAAAGGTTCCTATGTTCATCACACACAGAAAGGATATGGAACTCAACGGCGAGAATCCTCTCTTCCTCTATGGATATGGCGGATTCAATATCAGCCTCAATCCAGGCTTCTCAGTTGCCCGCATTCCATTCCTTGAAAGAGGTGGAATCTATGTTGACGTAAACCTCAGAGGCGGTGGAGAGTATGGTGAGAGCTGGCATCTTGCAGGCACCAAGCTCAATAAGCAGAATGTATTCGACGACTTCATAGCTGCAGCCGAGTGGCTCATAGCCAACAAGTACACCAACTCCGAGAAGCTCTGCATCAACGGCGGATCGAACGGCGGTCTGCTCGTAGGCGCAGTGGTGAACCAGAGACCGGAGCTGTATAAGGTAGCTATCGCCCAGGTTGGGGTCATGGATATGCTCAGATACCACAAATTCACCATTGGCTGGAACTGGGCTTCCGACTACGGTACCTCCGCCGATAGCCAGGAGATGTTCAAGGCGCTCTACGCATATTCACCGCTCCACACCATTGGCGCAAAGAAGGGAATTGACTATCCGGCAATACTTGTTACAACTGCGGACCACGACGATAGAGTTGTGCCTGCACACTCCTTCAAGTACACTGCCACCCTTCAGGCAGCGCAGACCGGTCCGGAACCTAAGATCATACGCATTGAGACCAAGGCTGGCCATGGTGGCGGAATGCCTATAAGCAAGTGGTTGGAGATGCAGAGTGACATCTGGGCATTCGCATTCTACAACTTGGGAATGAAGTTCTGATAATATTCCGGCAGAACCCCAAAAAACCGCGCCCTGCAGATGCAAGGTGCGGTTTTGTTATTGCTGAGACTGCTGAAAAGAGAAAGTCTACTGAATGTAATCCGAGTATGCTCTCGGGCCCCAGAATTGGTAGCCTTTGCCCTCCCCACGGGTACCGGTGAGTACGGAGTCAATGAAACCGTTCTTCTCAACCAGTACCAGGTGCCATATCAAGCCCTCTGGATTTCTGAGCAGTTTGAAGGAGATTCTGCCATTAAGGCCACGCCAGCACTCCAAGTAAGCATTGGAACTCACATCAGTTTCATCGTTGAATTTCCTTTTGCTGCTTCGTATTTCGGGATAGATATCTCCGCCATCTTCAACGAACTTCACCCTCTCCTTTATCTTGAACTTTCCACTCAGGTCGGTTATCATTTGATGGCTCCTGCCCCATGCTCCTCCGGTTGGAGTTACAAGAGGTTTGCCGCGGAAAATAACAGTAGCATCTTCATATGCTATAACGGTAAGGGAATGACTTTTGTCACTAAGCCAGCTGGAGAATCTCTCCAGATGTTTTTCAGTGTCGTATCCATATACGCTATCGAGGAAGATCAGATGCTTTATTGCAGGATTTATCTGCTCCGCCATACAGAAGTAGTTGAAAATAAGATATCCACCACCGGAGTGGCTTCCAATGGTAAGCGTTGGATTATACTGTGCATATAGTGATACAACATCTGCAAATAGTTTGTCGTATGTCTGCTTGGCAATATCCAGGTGCTGCTTGTGCCAGTTGTTCCAAGACTTCTGCTTTGTCTTCAAATAAATGGTTACGTAGTTGCACTTTGGATTTTGGGCACGAAGGAATGCAGTCTGCGCTGCAATGTGATGAATATCAAGGTGCCAGTCATCTCCCGGCTGAACTTTTGCACCAACCGTCCACTCTATGAGTGTGCCGTTTGGAAGTGCATAGAGAATGATCTCTGTTCTTGCTCCTGGAATCATAGTCTGTGGTTCATCAACAAGTATCTCAACATCGGGATAAGAGAGCCCTTTGGAAGAGCCGTCAAATTTCACTGAACCCTGGGCTGATGCGCACAGCGGAAACAGCGCTGCAAAAATTATTGAAAGAAAAAGTCTCATAACTGCATTTGTTAATATATCAACGTATCAACTTCCTCCTAAATGGGATGCTACAAACGTAATAGTCATTTTCACCCCAAAAATAAGAATAATGTCAATTTCGCAATACCACAATTCTCCATATTTTTAATCATTTCTCTTTTTTGCTACTTTTGGAAGAGAAAATCCAAGAGTATGAAACCGAGAATGAAAAGCATCTACACAATTATTGCCTTGGCATTGATATCACTTCTTGCCACCACCTCAACATTTGCCGAAACATCTACCGAAACCAAACAGCAGGAGAACATCTACGGCAGATTCTACATAACCGACAAATATCCTGAGGTTGAAATATTGGTTGATGCGCCACAAATGCTGGACCCCGCAAAAAAGACGGAGCTGATACTATTTGCCCTTCCAAATGGCAATACACTTGAATGGGCGGCCGGGAAATATACCACGAAGGATGATGACTGGCACTACGATATACAGCACATATCAGCCCAAACAAAATTTCTCAGGGCACAGAACCCGGACAAAAACATAATTACCGCCATGCTTGCCGACACAAAGCGCTCATGGACATCATGGCGCCACAGGCACGCTGATATAGCCTCTCAAACCCTGCCCGCAATAATTGGTGACATTGCAGATATTTACAAGGATTTCAGCCCTGAAATAACCCTGAGCAGCCACTCCGGAGGCGGATACTTCCTGTTCGAATATATAAGAACTGCTGAAAAGATTGACCCGCGCATCAAACGCTTTGCATTCCTTGACAGTGTTTACGGCTACCTTGAAGAGGCCCACCTTGCAAAACTCACCGGCTGGCTCAAAGAGAAAGAGCACTATTTGAATGTAGTATCGTATGAAGACTACAAGGCATTGTACAACGGAAAAACCTTTGTTTCCAAAGAGGGTGGCACATGGGGCAGAAGCAATGCTATGATAAACGATTTGGGCAGAAGCTTCAAAATAAAGAGGGAACAGATAGGCAATTGGGAGATTTACCGTGCTCTCAAAGGCCGCATCACCTTCAAAATCCTCGAAAACCCTGAACGTGAGATCTATCACACAGTACTGGTTGAGAGAAACGGTTTTATTGATTCTTTCTACTCCGGGACACCTCAGGAGGGAATTGGTTATAAGTTCTGGGGAGAGAGAGCATACGGCAAGTATATCTGCGATGCCGGATGCAACACAACTCTCATCAAAGAATCAGATATCAAGAAAACTGACCTCCATTCTGCAAATGCCAATAAGTCCAAGCCGTGTCTAAATGAGCAGAAAATAGCCAGTATCAAACCACTTCCATACTTCCAGGAGCACAAGGGAACAGGCCTCAAGGCGTGGGACTTCATTGAATCAATTGACACTCTTGATTTCTGGAAATTTGAGGATAGTACGACCAAAGCCATACTCGCAGGCGATGTTCCTGACTCCCTGAGGTTTCTAAAGGGAATCCGTTACGAACGCCTTGGGCATGTGGTTGAATTCTGGACACTGCCCGACTATTTGTCCATTGGAACAAATGACGATTTTGTAAGGATGCCAATGGGAATCATATCCTCAAAAAAGGTGGCAAAGGCACTCGGGTGCACCTTGCCAACCACATTCCTTGTAGATAGAATCAATGATGTTGCGCAGGGAGCGCTTGATATCTTCCCATTCCGCCCTCTTGGCAGCCGCAACCAGATGCCAATAGTGTTCCAGGACCACAACAACGCTCTGAAAGCTCTTTTCAAAGCCAAAGGATATCACTTCGGGCAGTTCATTTCAGGACTCAAGAAGGACCTTGTTCTCACCTGGTACCAGGACTGCAACCCAGCCTACGCGAACAACATTGCAATATATGGCTGGCACCACCCCGATGGTCATCCTCAGCAGCCACTGTTCCTTCGCCATGCCAACTTCTACTCCGACTACAGCCACGGAACAAGGCTCATCTGGGATGAGATACTAATAGATGGAAAGCCTCACAGCCTTGAAAAGGTAATGCGAGACCCTGACCTCTTCCGCCTTGTAAGCGATGAGAGCCAACCGCTGATGACTGCCAAATAGAGACGGCAATGCTCCGAAATAGGAAGCATTGCCAGTTTTGTAAGATACGTGATTATTTCTGCCTGAGGTAAATCTGCACAGGGCAACCATTAAAGTTGAAGTGCTCACGCAGACGGTTCTCAAGGAATCTCTTGTAAGGATCCTTCACATACTGCGGCAGGTTGCAGAAAAATGCAAATGATGGGCTGCGGGTAGGCAACTGTGTAATGAACTTGATTTTGATGTACTTGCCCTTTGTTGCAGGTGGCGGATAGTTCTCAATTTCAGGCAACATCTCCTCGTTCAGCCTTGATGTAGGTATCT
The DNA here is from genome assembly GCA_002315995.1 of Bacteroidales bacterium UBA1751. Lineage (GTDB taxonomy): Bacteria > Bacteroidota > Bacteroidia > Bacteroidales > UBA932 > Egerieousia. Next base: position 9,271 of record DCHN01000018.1, read on the forward strand.
TCTGCAGGAAGTTCTGTGAAACCTCGAATGCAGCCTTTAGTACATCCAGTATTCTCTGTTTGTTGATTACCGATGTGAAAATGATTGGAACATCAGTGAAAGGAGCAATTCTGGCAAGAATATCCTCCCTATATTTTTTCATTGTATTGCTGTCTTTATCGGCAACGCAGTCCCATTTGTTCACTACAAAGACACACCCCTTCTTGTTGCGCTGAATGAGGTTGAAAATTGCCATATCCTGGCTTTCAACACCTTTTGTGGCATCAATCATCAGGATACATACGTCCGAGTTCTCAATTGAGCGTACAGCACGCATTACAGAGTAGAACTCCAGGTCTTCGGTAACTTTGGTTCTCTTTCTCAAACCGGCTGTATCAATAAGCTCGAACTCGTAACCGAACTTGTTATAGTGTGTTGAAATTGAATCTCTTGTTGTACCTGCTATAGGTGTAACCACATTCCTCTCCTCGCCAAGCAGGGCGTTGGTCATTGAGCTTTTGCCCACGTTCGGCCTACCAACTATTGTAATCTTTGGAAGAGTGTTCTCCTCCTCCTGTGGCTTGTCCTCCGGAAGAAGGGCGCATATCTTGTCAAGAAGGTCACCGGTGCCACCACCATCGGCAGCAGCAACTGGAACAGGTTCGCCGAGGCCAAGAGAGTGAAACTCGTAGATGCCGTACATCTTGTCGCCTGTATCCACCTTGTTCACCGCCAGAAGCACAGGTTTCTTCACACGTCTGAGCAGCGAAGCAACCTCCTGGTCATAATCTGTAATACCTGTACCCACCTCGGTAAGGAAAAGGATCACATCCGCTTCATCAATGGCAAGTTTGACCTGCTTTTTTATCTCTGTCTCGAATGTATCATCGGAGTTCGATGTATATCCACCTGTATCAATGAGGGAGAACTCCCTGCCACACCATTCACACTTGCCGTAGTTTCGGTCGCGTGTCACACCGGCTATTTCATCAACAATAGCCTTTCTCTCTCCAATAAGTCTGTTGAACAGGGTTGATTTTCCCACATTCGGTCTTCCAACAATTGCTACAATTCCCATATCCCTACTATTCGTTTTTTTGATATCAAATCAATTTTCCTTTTCCAGAGTCTATTCTCTTTTCAGAATCTATTCCTTCTTTGAGCTTCTTCCCATCAAAAGTTCCTTTACCTCCTGCGAGAGACCGCAGTCTATGTTGCATTCAAAACAATTCTCACCTGTATCTCCATAAGAGGCATCGCTTCTGCACTTGACTTCATCATCTGTTCCCTTACCATTTCCCACACCTCCATTTGAATACTCTCCAAAGAGTGATTTGCCCCAATGCTTCACCTCTTCATACTTGGCGCACTGTATTCCCTGCTCGCGTAACGCCTTGTTATGTGCTATTTCCCCATCAGGGAACTTGCCGTTTTTGCGAAATATGATATTGAAACACATTCCGAAAACACAGAGCGCAACAATTATTATGCAGAGCAGTAAAAGTTTCATGACTTAAAATACCATTTGATGGAATCTACAGCAGGGTACTTCGAAGCATTCAATACTGGCGGCGCCTGAACAATCTTATGCTCAGACTGAGCCATGATGGAACGAATCTGCAACATTTCACTCCCCTTCCCAAGAGCTTTCACTGCAAGCGTGGAGTATATCTCCTCATCATATCTATTGCCAGTGTATAACATTTGACAAATTTATAACTTTTTTTCGAAGCACACCCAGCCATTTCACGTAAGGCAGGCCTCCTCTTTCCAAAGCCGCACCTGCCCGTTTATGCAAGGCGGTGCTCCTCAACGTTTTCGTATAAGGTTAATACCGTCGCGAAGCGGAACAATCACATTCTCTACGCGAGGGTCGGAGGCCACCAGAGAGTTGAAATTCTCTATCCCCAAAGTTTGGGCATCAGATGAGTCTGTAAGCACCTTGCCATCCCAAAGGACGTTGTCAGCAATAATTACTCCACCGCTGCACACCTTATCAATGAGCAGGTCATAATATTTGCAGTACTCGCGCTTGTTGGCATCAATAAATACAAAATCATACTCTCCTCCAAGCGTTTGGAGGCTTTGTGCCGCATCACCGAATACAAGAGTGATTTTGTCACTCACGCCTGCCTTTGCGTACCCTTCACGAATAAGATCTTCAAACTCATCGTTGATTTCCAGCGCCAGCAGATGTCCCTCCTGCAGAAGGGCACTTGCTATGCAAATTGACGAGTAGCCGGTGAAGACTCCCAGTTCAAGAGCCCTTTTTGGTTTAAGCATCTTTACAAGAATATGAAGCAGTTCGCCCTCAACCTCTCCGCAAAGCATTCGCGAATAGATCGATCGCAGATGTGTCTGCCTCTCAACCCAAGCCAGAGCATCACTCTGCCTTGAGCTGTGACTCTTTATGTATTCGTATAAAGGATCTGTCATAAC
>DCHN01000080.1:0-4215 GCA_002315995.1 Bacteroidales bacterium UBA1751
GTCCTGTTCAGTCAATATTTAATCCCGGTTTTCTATGCCACGTTATTATCCAAATTCTCGTTTCTCTGATGGATGGTAAGCATCCGATTAACTGCGTCCTAGAAAGTTGAAAAAAGCTTCTGACCTTTGGTTCATAAAACTTATAAACTTATGACCAAAGAAGAAATAGCATCAATCATCTCCTACTGCAGTGAGAACGGGATTCCATATAAAACTCGTTTGGCGGAGTTGAACATTCCGGCGTGGAAGTTCTATGAATTTAAAGGCAGATATGCGAAGGAACAATCTCAAGGCTCATTTGCTGGGGAATTCCTCCAGTTGAAATCCGGTGATGGGTTAGTACCGATGCCGTCGTTTGCCGCGAAGACAGGAAGGGGGTTCTCCAAGAAAAAGGATGCCCAGCCGTCAAGCATGGTGAGCATAGAACTCCGGACCGCAAACGGAACTATGATGCGCATACAGGGAGAGATTACCCCGCAGTATCTTCAGGCAATAATCCAAGCATCAACCGGCCGTGTTTAGCCTGAATGACAGCATGCGGTATATGTGGTACACTCAACCTACCGACATGCGCAAGAGCTATAATACATTGAGCGGCCTTGTGACCAATGCAATGGGATGCGATCCGTGTGATGGCAGTGTATACATCTTCGTGAACAAGGCCAGAAACAGGATAAAACTGCTTCATTGGGAACCCGGAGGAATGGTGATATACTCCAAACTCCTGGAAGCCGGCACCTTCGGGAAGCCCAACCTTGTCACTCTGGATGAAGTGAAGGGTACCATAGAATGGCGTGATCTTGTCCTTGTGGTTGAAGGGATAATAGAGAAATCCGACAGCAGGAAACAGCGTCTTGAAGAGTTGAGAAAACTTCGCAAATAAATATAAAAAATCGGCTCTACACTTGCGTATAACGCTGTTTTTCACTATCTTTACATTCGTAAAAGGATATGGAAAACGGCATGACCGAAGCAGAAATAAATAGTCTTAGGGCAGAGGTTGAATCACTCCGCAAAGAGGTGTCCGACAAGGATGCCAGAATTGCTGAGCTCGAAGGTCTTCTTATATATCTGCGCAAAAAAATGTTTGGCCGCATGTCCGAAAAACACCTTCCGCTGGATCCCAACCAGCTCAGCCTGTTCGACCAGACTGAAATGACAGATAATGAGAAGGCACAGTTGGACAAGGATGTTGCCAAAGCGGAGGATACCATCACCTATTCCGTAACCAGAAAGGCCAAGCCCGCACGCAAGGTCCTTGATGAGTCCAATCTGGAGGTTGAGGAGGTTCATATATACCCCGATGGCACAACTGACGAGAACGGAGCACTGAAGATCGAGTATGTTGAGATTGGCGTCGAAGAGAGCAGAGCCCTTGAAATCGTTCCTGCAAGCCTACGTATCAAAAAGACAATACGCCACAAGGTCATTCTGAAGTCTGATGTTGAGGCTAAGCTCCCGGAAGATAGGGTTATACTTGTTCCGGATCTTCCACTGGCACCCATTGAGAAGTGTATGGCTGGAGCATCGGTACTGACGGACATCATAATAGGCAAGTTTATGTATCACCTTCCGTTCTACCGGCAGATACAACAATACAAAGAGGGAGGGATAACGATAAGCAGCTCAACCATGGGCGACTGGTATGAGGGTGCTGTTGAAAAATTGAAACTGCTGTATGATATTCTCCGTAAACAGATATTGCAGAGCCCCTATATCCATATTGATGAAAGTACAGTCCCCGTCATTGACAATGAGAAGCATAAAGCCCGCAAGGGTTATGAATGGTGCATTCTTGATGCTCTGAATGGTGACGTCATGTTCTATTACGACAGGGGAAGCCGTTCTGGGGCTGTGGCCCGTGAACTTCTTGGAAACTATAAGGGCAATGCTCTTAGTGACGGATATGTTGGCTATGGCCAGTTCGAAGGTCGTGAGGGGATAATCATGTACGGGTGTTGGGCGCATGTGAGAAGAAAGTTTGTTGAGGCTCTTGAAACAGACAGGAGACATGCTACCGAAGCCATTGTATATATAGGCAAACTTTATAAGGTGGAATCGGATGCTGCGGAAATGACGCCGGAAGAGAGACGGGAACTTCGTCAGAAGGAGTCGTATCCAGTCATACAGGTCTTTGAAAAGTGGATGAAGGATACATACGCCACTGTTCTTCCCAAGAGCAAGATAGGCCAGGCCATAGAATACACGTATTCTATTCTTCCACGCCTTTCAAGATATGTCAATGATGGCAATGTCGCTATTGACAACAACCGTGTGGAGAATGCCATAAGACCTCTGGCACTGGGCAGAAAGAACTGGTTGTTCTGTGGAAATGATGCATCGGCATACAGGGCTGCTATTGTGTATTCCCTTATAGGCACATGCAAGAATGCCGGAGTTGAGCCACGTGTATGGATGGAGGATGTACTAAGGAAAATACCTTATTACCGTCGCGATGGACGCGACCTCTCAGAACTTCTTCCAAGAGCTTGGGCAAAAAAATGGAACGAATCGCTGCGAGTAGAAACGATTAGCTCCGATTAGCAGCGAATAGCCACGAATCGGAGTCAAATCAATCAAAATCACAACACGTTCTTTACCGGATGCTTACAGGCTTGCCGCAAGGCAAGACTAAAAGTGCGAGTTCCGCAGCGTCCAGTTTTCGCAAAGCCATAAAGCGCTCAACCGGAGCCGTTGGACAACACATATATGCTTTCAATCTTCAATGCGTAAATAAATGTCTAACACTAGGCTAAAACGCAAGCGCTGACATGTAAGAGCACAATGCATCTACTGAAGAAAAGGACCTGATATTATCTTGTACGCGCTCTTGCTTCTCTTTATTTTGAGTAATCCCAACAGCATCAAACATCAATTGAATATCAGTTGGAATATTTTCAATCTTAACACAATGTGTTTTAATGAATACGTTGTAAAACTCATCAATAAAGCTTCTTGTTGCAAAATTCACCCCAGAAAAGTCGATAATGGAATCCAAATACGAATTCTGAATGATGTAGTCATAGAACATACCAACAGTAGACCTTGATTTGAGGTCTGCTGACAATACAGATGATATGTAAATTCTATTCATAGACAACTACCCATTTTGCGCAAATATATATACTTTATTCCAAATAATCCCAATACTTGAAACTATTTTTTTCTTGATATGGAATTCTCAAAGCAATAACTGTTCCATTCCATCTAATGCTACGTGGAAGTTGGATGATTTCATCTATTGTTTGGCTTTTTAAACCAATAGCATTTCCTGACATAATCATGTATTGTCCTCCCAATCCTAAAGCAAGCATATTCTTTGTTGTTTTAATACCGTAACCTCTGTTTTCCGCATCTGGTAAATTCTTAGAAGAAATACATTTGTTTACTGCTTTCATTGCTTCCAAATCATCTTCAATTTCAATACCTGCCTTGAGATAACTTCCTCGTAATGTTATTCCTTCATCGGCGATACAAATGTCCAGAAAACGTTTTCCAGGGTAGGCTTGTGCAAAAATAAAACCGCGATCAGAATCAGAGTGCTCGGTGATATTATCAACCATCTCACCGAGTATATATTTTAGGCCAGAGATAATATTTCCTGGTATCTTTACCTGGCGGCACAGAATTTCTTCCACAGCAGACAATATGGCATCCTTGTTTTTAGCCATCTGGTCAGAGGCTGGAAAACTGACAATGGGAATAAATGTTTTCTTCTCATATCCGCCAAGAATGCGTTCAAAGTCTTCCTTATTTATTGAGTCTGGCGTTAGCACGTCGTCAAACATGATAGTTTTAAGGTATGCTGAAAGATTAATTATTTTATATCGTTTTGAACATGCTCGCAAAAATAATAATACTGAAATAGCAAATACAGGCGAAGAAAACTTAATAGAAGAACAATCAAATACAATTTCCTCCTCATTTGATGATTCAACCATATCCATAATGTGGAATACAGGCATCAGGCCATTTGTAAGCTTATCATCTTGAATGTTTATAATTTCTTTTATTTTGAGTGCCATCTTCCAATCAAATGAGGGTTTATATGACAAAAATAAGAATTATTTTGTCAGTCTAAAGTTGTGGAATGGCATGAAAAATGGGAATAATATATGTGTTGCCCAAAAGGCGACTTTGAGCGCGGCGTTGAGAAAACTGGGAAAAACGCGAGGACTGTTTGAGCAACGTTAGGCTTGCCGCAAGGCAAGACTA
>DCHN01000080.1:4291-4728 GCA_002315995.1 Bacteroidales bacterium UBA1751
AGCCGTTGGGCAACACATATATGTTAATTTTTTAACTATATTTGCAAGTACTCATTCTCTCCTCCCTTAAAAATAAAAACAACAATAATGGAAAGATCTGAACTCCTAAAGAGTGAAGGCTACTGGATAGCTAAGTTTCAGACTGATTTATATAGAGAACTTGTTTCTTTTATGGAGAGGACCCATAGAAACAGTTCCCAATTAGCTGAGTATCTTGGCTGCAGTAAAGGCTATGTCTCACAACTTCTTAAGGGAAATTTTGACCACAAGATAAGTAAACTCATTGAATTGTCTCTTGCAATTGGGAAGGCGCCAATTCTTGAGTACAAAGATATGTCCGGATACAAAAAAGGACAACACATATATGACAAAAAAGAAAGAGGATGACTCCAAGTCTTGGACTTAAGGTCATCCTCTTTTTGTAGCGCGGCCCAGGA
>DCHN01000080.1:4768-12645 GCA_002315995.1 Bacteroidales bacterium UBA1751
GACCTCATGATTATGAATCATGCGCTCTAACCAGCTGAGCTACCGCGCCATCTTAAAAATAAATCTGCAAATTATTCAAGTTTGCAGATGTTTTGTTGAGATAGAAGGACTCGAACCCTCACCGACAGAGCCAGAATCTGGAGTGCTACCATTACACCATATCTCAATGGTTCCCCTTGTTTGGGATTGCAAAGGTAGAAACTTTTTTACCTAATGCAAATTTTTTTCCAATTTTTAGAGATTAACTTACTCCATCCCCTTCAACTGCCGCGCCATTTTCGAAACAAAAACAAAATCATTCAGCTCCCTGCACTGAGCATCCAGGATTTCAGAACTTGAACCCTCCCACATAAGACGCCCCTGATGAATGAAACCAATCTGATCACCAATTTCCATTACGGAGTTCATATCGTGAGTGTTTATTACAGTAGTAATGTTATACTCCTTGGTGATCTCCTGAATGAGCCGGTCTATTACTATTGACGTAGTAGGATCCAGGCCAGAGTTAGGCTCATCACAAAAAAGATACTTCGGATTGAGAGCAATTGCACGAGCAATACCAACTCTTTTCTGCATACCACCACTAAGCTCCGAAGGCATCTTCTTGTTCGCATTCTCAAGGTTCACCCTCTTCAGACAGAAATTGGCCCTCTCGAGCTTCTGCTCACGACTCCAGTTGGTGAAAAAATCCATAGGAAACATAACATTCTCCTCAACGGTAGCAAAATCAAAGAGAGCACTCCCCTGGAAAAGCATACCAATGTTGCGCCGCACATCCTTGCGAGCAGTCTCATCCATAGAGGTAAAAAGGTGAGAATCGTACCAGACTTCACCACTATCGGGCTGGGTGAGCCCCACAAGATTCTTAAGAAGAACGGTTTTTCCACTACCACTCGCACCAATTATGAGAGAGCAATTTCCCGGCTTGTAGCTTATGGATATGTTGTCGAGCACAAGCTTGCTATCGAACGATTTGCAAAGGTTCTTTACGGTAATCATATTACAACAGCAGGTTTGTGAGAAGGTAGTTGAAAACGAGAATGAGCGCGCAGCTCATTACAATGGCCTTGGTGCTGCTTCGTCCCACACCCTGAGAGCCACCCTTAGCGTAGTAGCCGAAATAGGAGCAAACGGAGGTTATAATGAAGCAGAAGACAGACATCTTTATCATGCTGTAGCTCACGTACCACGGATTGAAGGAGTACTGGAGACCGGTGACATACTGGCTCATTGATATCATACCAAGTATAGCAACCACCATTGCACCTCCGAAGAGGCCCACAATGAAACTCATAAGCATGATGAGCGGACTGAGAATTGTAGCGCTCACGATTTTTGGAGCTATGAGGTAGCCGGCCGAATTGATTCCCATTATTTCCATTGCATCTATTTGCTCGGTGATGCGCATGCTGCCAAGCTCGGAGGCAATGTTGGAGCCCATTTTTCCAGTGAGGATGAGGGCAACCATTGTTGAACAGAACTCAAGAACAAGGGTTTCACGCGCCATATAGCCTATGTACATCTTGTCTATGAGCGGGTTGTTCATGTTCTTGTCTGTCTGTATAACAACCACGGCTCCAATGAAGAGCGAGATAAGAGCCACAATAGGAATGGAACCTATTATGAGCTTGTCGGATTCGGTGATGAACTGCTTGAAGAAGATGCCCCATTTCTCCGGCTTGCGGAAAGCCCTCTTCATAAGCAGCCAGTAATCTCCAACCGATTCGAAAATATTTGATATGCTGAGATTCATTGGCGTCAAATTTCGTGCAAGTTAGCAAAAAAGAGTTAAATTTGAGATTTAATATTTTGATTCGTACCGAGAGGAATATGTTTTATAATATTTTCAACAAGCTCTACCTTTTTGCCGCATACGTTGCCTGGCTCTTCAATCACAATTCAAAGGCGGGCAAATTCTACAGCGGGAGGGTGGGCCTCCTGGAGAGAATACGCAGGGAGGTTGTTACAGATGCTCCAATTATATGGTTTCACGCCTCTTCAGTAGGTGAATTCGAGCAGGCCCGTCCTGTTCTGGAGTGGCATCGCAGCGCGCATCCCGAGTGGAAGATTCTGCTTACATTCTTCTCGCCAAGCGGATATGAACTGAGGAAGGATTATGAGTATGCCGATTGGGTTTACTATTTGCCTGTTGACACCAAAAGCAATGCCAAGGAGTTCGTTAGCATAGTAAATCCTTCACGAGCAGTTTTTGTAAAGTACGAGTTCTGGTACAACTATTTGAAATATTTGAGGAAGCAGGGCACGGATACTCTTCTTGTAAGTGCTATTTTCCGTCCGGGGCAGATGTTTTTCAAACCTTGGGGCGGATTGTTCAGAAAGATGCTCTTCTGCTTCAAAACCATTTTCGTGCAGAACGAAGAGTCAATGGAGCTTCTGCGCTCAATAGGGCTTGGAGATCGCCTCGTTCTTGGTGGCGACACCCGTTTCGACCGCGTTGCAGCGGTTACCTCCCATCCGAAGGATTTCCCCCAGATAGACAAGTTTGTAGATGGCTCAACCATAATAATTGCCGGCTCGAACTGGCCTTCAGATGAGGTGTTGCTGTATCCTGCAATGGATATGTGCTGCGGAAAGAGGGTGGGCGATGTGCTCTCTTCATCTTCCACTGGCGATAGTGGATTTGAGCCCGTGAGGCGCAGTGCGGAGCTGCTTGAAAAGGCGCGCGGTGAGCGCAAATGGGAGCTTGTGCATTCGGCTGGAAAGGCGGCCCAGAAGTGTGTTGCGGCGGAGAGGAGAATCAAGTTCATTATTGCTCCTCACGAGATGCCTGAGGGGAGGGTTGACGGGCTGGTAAGAAAGAGTTCAGTTTATGGAAGCGTTGTGAAGTTCACTGAGCTTGAGGGGTGTTCCGATGAGCAGCTGCGCTTGGCCAACGTGCTTATTGTCGATACCATAGGATGCCTTTCATCGATTTATAAGTATTCGGATTTCTCATTTGTTGGAGGAGGTTTCATTCCTTCGGGAATACACAATATTCTGGAGTCGGGCACATACGGGGCTCCGGTGGCCTTTGGACCTACCTATCACAAGTTCCAGGAGGCGTGGGATGCAATTGCTCTCGGGTGCGCCGTTCCTGTTGAGAAGCCGGAGGATCTGTGCAGGACTATTCTGCACTTCCTTACTGCGGACAATGCCGTTGTGGCCGGTGCAGTGTTCCAGAAGTATGTTGCCGACCATTTGGGGGCTACTCAGAAGATAATAGATAGAATAGAGAAAAAGTTATAGAAATTTTATACTATGAACAGAAAGTACTCAGCAGTGAGATCAGTTGCAATGGCAGTTGTTCTCTGTGCAGCCCTGGTTATGGGGGCGGCATCACTTTTTGCCCAGGATGGTGGCTCTTTGCAGAAGAAAACGGTATCTTCAGCCATAGACTCCTTTCCCGGTGAGGAGAGTGTGAAATACGCTACCGACATTGTTGTTGGTGCGGCTCAGGTTGACACCTACTACAAGATGGTGCGCGGGCGCAGGGTTTGCATATTGAGCAACCAGACAGGTATGGTCAATGAGAGGATGCACATTCTCGATACGCTGCTCTCTTTGGGGGTGAAGGTTGCCTGCATAATGAGTCCGGAGCATGGCTTCCGTGGTGATGCCGATGCCGGTGAGCACGTTTCAAGTTCAATTGACCCTAAGACGGGTGTGCCTATCAAATCTCTCTATGGCGAGGGTAACGGTAAGCCTTCAAAGGAGACTATGGATATGTTCGATGTTCTCATCTTCGATTTGCAGGATGTAGGGGTGCGTTTCTACACATACTACGTTACAATGGTGAAGATGATGGCCAACTGCGCCGAGGCGGGCAAGGAGTTCATTGTTCTCGACAGGCCTAATCCAATAGGATTCATGGTAGATGGTCCTATTCTTGACATGAAGCTCAAGAGCGGTGTGGGTGCGCTTCCTATTCCTATTGCTCATGGAATGACAATGGGCGAAATTGCCCTTATGGCAAATGGCGAGGGGTGGTTGCGCGATAGTTTGAAATGCAACCTCAAGGTTGTTGCCTGCAAGAACTACAGCCACGACAAGCTCTACAGGCTTCCTATTAAGCCATCTCCGAATCTTCCTGATATGAGGAGCATATATCTCTACCCTTCAACCTGCTACTTTGAGGGTACGCCTGTAAGCCTTGGGCGTGGAACTTCAAAGCCTTTCCAGGTTTACGGACATCCTAATATGAAGGGTTACAGCTTCTCCTTCACTCCTCGCAGTGTTCCTGGGGCGAAGAATCCTCCTCAGCTGAACAAGGAGTGCTTTGGTGTTGATTTGCGCACATCTCCATCTCTTGAGGAGATATGGGCCGGTGGAGTTAATCTCGAGTGGGTTATTGATGCATACCGCAACCTGAATTTGGATGACCACTTCTTCCGCCGTATGTTCGATTATGAGACTGGTCAGGAGTGGGTGAGAAAGATGATTAAGGAGGGGGCGAGCGCCTCTGAAATCAAGGCGAAGTGGGCAGGGGACGTTGAGGCGTTCAAGAAGCAGCGTGCGCCGTATCTTTTGTATAAATAGGGGCGGTTTGCAGTTGAAACGTTTGATTTAACAGTGCAGAGTATATGAAGTTGCGTATAGGTAACGGCTTTGATGTTCATCAACTTGCCAGTGGGCTTCCTCTCATTCTGGGAGGCATTGAAATAGAGCATACAAAGGGGTGCGTGGCGCACTCCGATGGTGATGTGCTCATACATGCGCTTTGTGACGCGCTGCTGGGTGCCTTGTCTCTGGGTGACATTGGGCAGCACTTTCCCGATAGCGACGAGCAGTACAAGGGTATAGACAGTAGGATATTACTATCGCAATGTATGGATATGGTGAAGAAGAGGGGCTATTTCGTTGTGAATGCCGACTGCACCATTGCAATGCAGAGGCCGAAGCTGGCGCCGCATATTCCGCTTATGCGAAAGTCACTGGCGCAGGTTATGGAGCTTGATGTTGACGAGATATCGGTGAAGGCTACAACTACCGAGCATCTTGGGTTCTGTGGGCGTGAGGAGGGTGTTGCAGTTATGGCAACCGTGCTGCTTGCGCAGAATGAACCTATAAAGGAGCTCTTTTCGTTCAAGGGGAACGGTTGGGTAAGGAAATAATCATTTTTAAAAATATTGTTTGTATGAAAAAATCACAGGTGGCTAAGAATTGGCCTAAGTATCTGGTTCAGTGGTTGGTGCTGGCTTTGATTCTATTTTTTGTAACCGGGGCGGCAGTGGCGCTTTTCAGTGACATTGAGCCTGCGGATGTTGAGAGGTATTGCCCTATGGGTGGCCTTGAGGCTTTTGCTACATATTTGGTAAAGGGTTCTCTTCCTTGCAGTATGACCAGCATGCAAATTGTCATGGGTCTTGTTCTTGCTGCTGTGGTTATACTCTTCAGTAAACTTTTCTGCGGGTATATTTGCCCTGTGGGAGCTTTTGAGGATATTCTCATAAGAGTGAGGAAGGCGTTGAAGATAAAGGATTGTGAGATAAGGGGCGGTAGCGTTGCCGACAAGATATTGCGTGTTGTGAAGTATGCTCTGCTTTATTGGATTGTCTATATGACGGTGAATGCGAGCGAGCTCTTCTGCAAGAATCTTGATCCTTATTATGCTGTGGCAACCGGTTTCAAGGGGGAGATTACTTTGTGGATGTCGCTTGTTACGGTTGGTGTTGTTCTGCTGTTGGGATTCTTTGTAAAGAGGTTCTGGTGTAAGTATATATGTCCGCTGGGTGCTATTTCAAATTCGTTGAAGTTCTGGGTGTGGATGGTTGCTGGTGTGGCTCTCTTCTGGGTGCTTGCGTTGTGTGGAGTTTCACTTCCTTGGCACTGTATGTTCGGTCTTTTCCTGCTTGCGGCGTATCTTCTTGAGATTTTCTGCGGGAGGCCAAAGGCTCAGATTCTTCATGTTATTGTTGACCAGAGCAGGTGCGGGCGCAGCTGCTACTCCTGCATGAAGCAGTGTCCTTACAATATAAACGTTCCTGATGAGGGTAATGTTGTGCGCAATGTAGATTGCGTTCTCTGCGGCGAGTGTGTTGCAGCCTGCCCTGGAAAGGCTTTGAGTATTGGAGTCTGCTCTAAGGGCGCTTCGGCTTGTGGTGGGAAGCATGGTGCTTCTACCGGTTCGGGCGGTGAGTCTGGTGCGTCTGCGGTTTTGGGCGGTGAGCCCGGTGCGTCTGCGCGTAAGGGTTGCAGTTGCGGTGGTTGGAAGAGGTCCCTGCCGGCTGTTATTGCTGTGGTTGCTGTTGTTGTGGCCTACATTGCGGGTGGGAAGTTCGAGCTTCCTACAATAAGTGAGAGCTGGGATGTTGAGGAGGGTATGGAGCTGGAGACGGTGGTTATTAAGAATCTGCGTTCTGTTAAGTGCTATGGCAGTTCAATGGCTTTCAAGGCTAGGATGATGGGTGTGAGGGGTGTTCATGGCGTGAAGACATACGTTGGGAGCCACACTGTTGAACTTCTCTTTGATCCTGCCAAGACCTCTGCCGAGAAGCTTCAGGAGGAGGTGTTTGTGCCAAGCCATTTCAGGGTATGGAGTCCTGATCCTGCAAAGCTTTCTGAGTTGAAGATAATTACAATAAGAACGGAGAAGATGTATGACAAGCTGGACCTTAATTATCTTGGTCTTCAGTTCAGGACAACCGGAAAGGGTATATTTGGTGTTGAGTCTGAGTATGATTGCCCGCTTATTGTAAAGGTTTATGTGTCTCCTGCTGAGGCGGATTCACTTAACGAGGATTTCTTCCGTGAAATAGTTGAGAGGAAGGTTCTTGCAATGCCTGTTCATGGTGGTGGTGTTAAGGAGACTCCGGTTGACTTTGAGTTCGTGAGAATGGAGAAGGAGGTTGGCACAATAGGCATAAGCGACTATTTGCATAGAATGTTTGACCCATTCCAGGCGGAGTACAGTGGAAAGTTCCCTGCTTCTGATGCAAAGGCTGTTGCCGTTGCGCAGAGAATGCTTGAGGAGAGGGCTGCCGAGGATCCTTCCGTTGATGTTTCTGCAGGTGTTCAGCCGGATTCTACCGGAATGATAGTAGCGAAACGCGCCTACTATTTTGAGGGTGAGCCTCAGTTCATCTATGAGATAAAGGATCAGAGCTATGAGAAGCCAATTCTCAAGAGGGCTCTTCCATATCTGAGCAATCATCTATCGACCCACGATGGGGTAATAGGTACATATCTGGCTCTGAACAGGGAGTTGGTTCCATCGATTCAAATAAGGTTTGCTGCTCCTATGACAGCGGAGAAGATATGGGAACTCATAAATCTTCCTGAGTGGACCATAACCTACGCTCCGGATGATGTGCGTGTTGAGGGGGCGCGTCTCACCTTCGACGAGCCAGGGGTATGTTACCCATACGAGTAGTTGCCCTCTATTTCTTCCTGCAGTTCACCTATGACACTCACCAGCGTTTCAGATGCCTGCAGAGCATGTCATGCGTCGTGGCGAGGCAATTTTGCCCCACCTCGACACCTTTCCATGGCTACAGATATCTGCAGGGTGCCTGATGTGCGGAGGTGAATTTCAGGAAGGCGGGCTACCCAAAGGCGTTGGCCGGATACGGGTGGCCTGTGTCTGGCCAACCCGGCCTCCAGACAGCAAAATGGCCACAAAACTACCCACTTTTGTGGCCGTTTCCAAAATAAAAAGCAGCGCCTGGGAAGACGCTGCCACATTAAATCAATTAAGAATAGCAATTACAAGTTCTCTATTTCCTTAATAGAAAGCCCAGTGCATTTTGCTATTAGTTCAAGATTCTGGCCAGCGGCCTTGAGGTTCTTGGCGACTTCCAGAATTCCCTCTGCTCTTCCTTCTGCCTTTCCTTCTGCCTTTCCTTCCGCCTTTCCTTCCGCTCTTCCCTCTGCTCTTCCTT
>DCHN01000067.1 GCA_002315995.1 Bacteroidales bacterium UBA1751
CTTCTGCGGCTGTGTGCAAGCAGAGGAATCGTTGAATGTCCGTCCTGAACTATAGAATTCACAAGGAGTACATAGAAAGGTGCCATTCCGTTGGCAAAGAGGGTTACGAATATAAGGTGAGGGCCAGATTCCGGAATGATTCCAACAAGTGCTGCAAGAATCATTACCCAGACCATATTATCGTTTATAAGGTGTTCAAGATCAAGATAAATTACCCCCAGTTGGCATACTGCCAGGGCGCCAAGGGTCCAGCAGAAAATAGAGAGCGCGTGCTTCTTCACAACATGATTCCAGATATGTTCCCTTATGAAGTGTTCGCTTGCGGTTGCAGTAAAGAAGAGGGTAATGATGCTGAAAATTGCAAACATCAGGTGCATCCACCTCTCCTCCAAAAGATTGAGGGAGTGTTCCTCCGCTTGATGTGCGTGCTGATGCACGTGCTCACAGTTTGCATGTTGCAATTGAGCAGTATTCAAATGATCATGCTCACAGCAGGCATCCGTATGATGCGAATGAGGATGCTCCGCCGCCATTTCCACTCCGTGTGCGTGTGCCGAATGGTCGTGCTCAAGCAATCCTCCTCCAACAAGGGAGAGGAAGAGAGCTATACCGGCAAGAAGAACTACCCTTCTCCACCCCGGATGTTTCATTACAGAGTAGGAAGAGGCCTTGAATATTGAGGGCATTGAAACTCTGTCTTCAGCGTGAATAGTTATTTCATCTCCGCAGGTGCAGCCACAATTATGTCCAAGAAGATGGCCAGAATGGTCGTGGCCGCAATCTTCCGAGTGAGAATGTCCGAAAAGATCTCCTCCAATATGTTTGAAAAAATGAATGCGGTCAACAATGAGACCGGTTATGATACCCACAGCAAGAACAATTACTCCAAGAAGAAGTGCCTGGCGTGGAATCATTGCAAGCATAACAAAGGCCTCGTCTCCACTTGAACATATCATCATTGCTATGAGCGCTCCAAATGTTAGGAGCCTATGTGTGTAGAGCGACACGGCGGCAAATCCTCCGAGACATCCAGGAATGATTCCCAGCACTGCTCCCAATACTACCTGCTTGAAGGATGAACCCTGCAGATGTGAGTACCAGCGGCCCTGTGAATATACGTTGAAATACTCTATAAGAAGCATCATAATGAGGACAAGCCCCGTTATGAGAAGAGTGTTTCTTAATATGTCAATAATAAGGTGCAGCTCCATTATTTGTCCAGACGATTATTGTAGAGCTCCATGAGTTCAGTTGCTGCCATGAAGGAGTCGAGCTGACCGGCCATTACCGCATCAATATAGTCAGGGAGTCGCTTCTCAATTATGGCACTCTCGTAGAAATTGTTTCTCAAAGTCTCATTTATACTCTCGAACATCCAGTATTTTGCCTGTTCGTGACGCTTCTTCTCATAGTAGCCGTTGCCCTTTACAAGTTCAAAATACTCCTCAATTTTCTTCAGAATTTCAGGAAGCCCCATCTTGGTAACTGCAGACGAAGTAACGGCAGTTGGAATCCATCCGCTCTCTGTTGGAGGGAAAAGATGAAGCGCATTTGCATAGAGCGCCCTTGCCATATTTGACTTGTCAACATTGGTGCCGTCGGCCTTGGTAATGGCAATGAGGTCGCTCATCTCCATGATGCCTCTCTTTATTCCCTGAAGGTCGTCTCCAGCTCCGGAGAGCATAAGAAGAAGGAAAAAGTCTGTCATAGAGTGAACGGCTGTTTCGCTCTGCCCCACTCCAACGGTCTCAATGAAGATTACATCATAGCCCGCAGCCTCGCAAAGAAGCACGGTCTCACGCGTCTTCCTGGCAACTCCGCCAAGTGAACCCGCACTTGGACTAGGTCTTATGAAAGCGTTCGGGTCGTTACACAAGGTCTCCATTCTTGTCTTGTCTCCAAGAATACTGCCCTGGGTCTTCTCACTGCTGGGGTCAATTGCAAGTACGGCAAGTTTATGTCCTTCAGATGTAATATAACTTCCAAATGCCTCAATGAAGGTACTCTTTCCTGCGCCAGGCACTCCGGTAATACCTATTCTCATTGTTTTCTTCTTAGCTGAAATCACCTGGCACCTTGCAATAATCTCCTGTGCAACAGCCCTGTGTGCAGGGAGCAGACTCTCAACCAATGTAATTGCCTTTGAGAGAATCGTGGTGTTGCCGGCCTCAATTCCCGCCATGTACTCATCAACACTGAGAAGAGCAGGTTTCTTCTTGAAAAAAGTCTTGATATAAGGATTGATTTTAGGCGGCTCGGGAACTCCTGCATCAACTCCAAGAGCTGTTTCGGGATTTGCACACTCCTTTGGCGGCCAATCCTCAGTTGTTACGCTCATTTTGTTTTCGGCAGCAATATTCTTGTTGTTATCTTCCATGATATTATATACATTTTCTATTTCAAATTCATATTCAAATTGCATTCACAAAGAACATATCACTCACAGTGCACGCTCACAAAGAGATTTACAATTGGCCTCTGGGGTGAATTTGTTGTGAATGTAATTGTAAAGACATTCTCTCCAGCAGGCAGGCCTTCGCGTTTGAACTGAGCATCTATATTGAAATATACTCCTGGAGCTACACTCTCAGGCGCTTTCAACGAAACAGATGAGGAAGGCGCATCACACTGTATGCTTCTTATGAGAAGTTCAGAGTATCCTGTATTTCTTATCTTGAACGACACCTTCTCAGGTTTCCCGCTCTTCAAGGATTCAATATCGGCCGATGACTCCTTAGCCAGCACCATAGGGGCCTTGTTCTTCTCCTCTTTGCTCAGCTTTGAAAAATCATCAAGAACAATAAGGTTTATTAGAAACTTCTCCTTTGCCTCAACTCCGTTGCATAGAACCCTTACCGGAATGTCGCTGTTTCCCCATACACCATAACCGCCATTTTGGGAAGCGGTGACGGTATATTGAATCTCAGCAATCTGGTTCGGCTTCAATTCAGATGGAACGGCCTTTACCGAAACACCCGCAGGAACAGCTGCAAATGAAATCTTCACGCTCTTTGATGAAATATTGGCAACATTAACCGACTTGCTTTTTGTTGTACCGGAAGCAAGCTGCCCGAGTCGCACCCTGTTGCTCATAACACCAAGCATACCCAACTTGGCCGGATAGATCTCCTTCAACGACTTGTTCTTTTCTACCACAACTCCGCTCAATGAGAGAATTATTGGCTTCTTCTGATATGAAACATATACTGAGATATTCTTTTCAAAAGGGTAAGGCCCCTCATCATTGCTGTAGGTAACCTTTATTTTGCCACTCTGACCCGGTCTTACGGGCTCATTGCTCCATGAAGGAGTTGTACACCCGCAAGATGAAATTACAGTAATGATTGCCACCGGTTGGTTGCCCTTGTTGGTATAGGTGAATTCACACCGCTGCTCCCCCGCATTTGACATGATTTTGCCAAAATTATGGCTGGTCTTGTCGAACACGAGTTGTGCATCCGCCCCAACAACGCTCAGAAAGAACAACGCTGAAACCAATATGAACTCCTTAAAATATCTCATACGCTGAATCAAATTGTTCAACTATCGCAGGTGAAAAAAGAAGCCTTTCAACCGCGCATCAACCATTCATTGAAATAAGCAGCTCGTCATTTGTAGGGTTGGCATTCATCTGCTTCTTCATGAACTCCATAGCCTCAACGCTTGTCATATCAGAGAGATGTTCCCTGAGAATCCAGATTCTGTTCACATGCTCATGCCTGTAGAGCAAATCGTCACGTCTGGTAGAAGAGAGTGTTACGTCAACTGCAGGGAAGAGTCTCTTGTTCGAGAGCTTGCGGTCGAGCTGGAGTTCCATATTGCCCGTTCCCTTGAACTCCTCGAAAATAACCTCGTCCATCTTTGAACCTGTATCTGTAAGAGCTGTTGCAAGAATGGTGAGAGAACCCCCGTTCTCAACGTTGCGCGCCGCTCCGAAGAATCTCTTCGGTTTCTGTAGCGCATTGGCATCCACACCACCGCTGAGCACCTTGCCACTGGCAGGCTGAACAGTATTGTATGCTCGCGCAAGACGGGTAATTGAATCGAGAAGAATAACTACATCGTGTCCGCACTCCACAAGTCTCTTCGCCTTCTCAAGTACAATATTGGCAATCTTCACATGTCTTTCAGCAGGCTCATCGAAAGTTGAGGCAATGACCTCAGCCTTAACGCTGCGTGACATATCGGTAACCTCCTCAGGTCGCTCGTCAATAAGAAGAATCATCATATAAACCTCCGGATGGTTATCTGCAATTGCATTTGCAATCTCCTTCAGGAGCATTGTCTTACCGGTCTTCGGCTGAGCAACAATGAGGCCTCTCTGTCCCTTTCCTATAGGGGTGAACATATCCACAATTCTGCAGCTGAGGTTATTGTGGCCGTTGGATGTAATATCGAACTTCTCCTCCGGGAAGAGCGGTGTAAGGAAATCAAAAGGAACCCTGTCTCTGATATACTCAGGAGTACGACCGTTTATCATATTCACCTTTACCAGAGGAAAGTACTTGTCACCCTCCTTTGGAGGCCTGATCTCTCCAAAAACGGTGTCACCGGTCTTGAGTCCGAAAAGCTTTATTTGCGAAACCGAGACATATATGTCATCCGGGCTGTTCAAATAGTTATAGTCGCTTGAGCGGAGGAAACCATATCCATCGGGCATAACCTCAAGTACACCATGAGCCTCAACAACTCCCTCAAACTCAATCTTTGGTTTCTTAGGCTCCTGCTGCTGACTCTTCTGCTCTTTCTCCTTAGGCTCCCTCTGCTGACTCTTCTGTTCTCTTGCATTAGGCTCCTGAAGAGTCTCCTGCTGCATACCGCCACCAACATTCTGCTCAGCATTGCTCTCCTGAGCAACTTCAGTGTTAGTCTGACTCTGTACATCATCCTTCTCTACCACAGCGGTTTCCCCTCTCTTCTGCCTCTCCATACGTGGCTTTCTCTCCCTATTATTTTCAGGCTGTCGCTGTTTTGAATCTCCACTTCTCTGCTCCTTCCCCTCCTTTGCGCTCTTTTCAGTTTTGTCGTCAGATTGTTTCTCCTCCATTATGCCCTGGACGCTCTCCTGATTGGCAGGCTTCTGGCTTCTCTGACGCTTCTCCTCTTTTGGAGCACGTTTCTCCTCTCTTGGAACGCGTTCAACCTTTACTTCAGTTTCAGCGCTCTTTTCTGCTGTAGCAGCAGCGGGAACAGATACAGTTGATGAAGATGACTCAGCAACCCTCTCCACCCTCTTTATACGCTCTCTCTTTGCAGGCCTCTCTCCACGAGGCGCCTTTTCTGTTTGAGGCACGCCCCTAACAGCCTGTTCATCAAGAATTTTGTAAACAAGATCCTGATGCGAAAGTGATTTAACTTTGCTCAACTGCATCTTTGCAGCAACGTCAAGAAGCTCCTCCTGGCTCATCTGACTTAATTGAATGATATCGTACATAAAGTGTAAAAAGTATTCTCCTGGAATTGAGAATATCGTAATGATTTCGAAAAAACGATTTTGTTTGGAGAGTAAACCGCAACCGCGGTTTCAAACGATATGCAAATATAAATCAAGGTTTGAAAAAAAACAAGAAGTCTCTTTTCAAACCTTTGAATATGTTAAAATTGCAGCCCCAAAAAACAAATCCCTACTTGAAGAATTTGGAATCTACCGCTTCACCTGTTTTAGTGCCGCTGATTTCATAAAGAGTATAGTTGGCACCCTTACCGTTCATCCTTATGCTTTTCAACCCAGAATTGGCGGAATTGACAACTATTACAAAGGATGTGAACATCTTTCCAACTCGTGAAACCTTCTGCTTGGCACCTTTTTCTGACGCGTTACTGGCAGCAGGAGCATCCTGCTTCGGCGTTATGGTAATAACAACATCAGTACCGTTTTTAGTCATCTTCACATTTTCCATTGAAGCGAATGCGGTATTGACTCCTCCACCTATTATACTCTCAAGCACAGCCTGGAAAGTGGCAAAAATAGGCTCCTTCTTACTGTCGGTAACATATCTCTTGCCGGCAACTGTCATGGTGAAGAGGCCGGAATTCATTATAAGCTGGTCTGCACAGTTGTTGAAGGTGAGACATATCTTGTCAGGCGCCTCAATATACATATCTCCATTTGTAACTTCATCATTTTTTACTGCAGCCTTATGGTTTGTCTTTACGGCGAGCCCACAGGCGCTTTGTACCCCTTTCATCTTTGAAACAGCCTTTGAATACTCCGCTACCGAGGCATCCTGCCCGAACAATATGGTTGCAACCATTACAGCTGCCATAAATGCAAAAAATCTTTTCATACTATAAAAATTTATTTCTCCCCGCTCACAATTGACCAGACAACATCCTTGCCAAGAATTTCAGCACATGTGAAGAGAGATGTCATTGTAACCCCATGAACTCCGTGCAGCATAAGGCTCTGACCCGTCATAAGCAGATTCGGAACCGGAGTACGCGGAGAAAGTACGGTAAGCATTGGCGCATTAAAATCCTTTTTTATTCCATATGCACTCCCACTCGGCGATAGATTATAATCTCTGTATGTGAGCGGGGTGCTGGTATGTATCTCCGTAATGAACCCTCTCAGCCCCGGAATAAAACTCTGGGCAAGATCAATGGCCTTGTTGGTGAGAATCTCCTTGAATTCAACATATGAATCTCCCCTCTTGCCTATTTTCGTCTCCTCCCACTCCTTGAAGAACTCCCATCTTATTGGGAAGAGTATATCTATCTGTTGAGTGAATTCGTCAATTTCGAACTTATCATTGCCGCTACCGTTGCTATTGTGCCTTTCAGCCCTGCAGGATACAAGAATTCCGTTTACCCCATCAGGCCCGTTTTCAAGATTCCAAACAGAGGAGTCCCTGTAAATGTACTGGTTGAAGTTGAAATACTTCACGGTATCGGGCTTAACCCTCAACGATATGGTGAACATGCCTCTTGAGTTTGCAAGAGATGATATTCTTCTCTTGTATATTCTCTTCATAAGCAGACTTGGTTCAACCAGTGAACAGGTCACGGCCGGATGTGCATCGCTTATGAAGATATTGGCAGAGTATCTCTCTCCTTCAGATGATACCGCCTCCACAATTTTTCCATTGCTCTCAACCAACTGTACCACGTCAACTCCGCACTTGACCTCTCCTCCCGCCGATTCAACTCTTTTCACAAGGGTATCAACCAGAAGGTTGCCGTCTGAACAGAGACGCCAGCTGCTCTGAATGAATCCGCTGTTTCCGTGTGAGAATGTAAACAGAGGTATTGTGTCCTTGTCCAGATCCATCTTGAGAGATGTACCTGCCAGAACATTAAGCAGCAGATTGTCGCTGAAAAGGGTGCTCAAATAGTTCCAGGCCCCTGTTCCGAATCCCTGGTCAAAGTTATTCACATCTATTTTCCCATCCCTGGAACTTATTGCCGGAGCAGGCCTGAGCATATCCAACTGATGTTCGTCACAGCTCCTGAGCATATTGACGTATGTGAAGAGCGCCTCCTTCTGATGCGGGAACTCCTTTGCAAGAGCATTTGCAAAATTTTCATAGCCCTGAACAAATGAGAAATTCCTGCCTGCAATTGAGACTCTATCGAATCCGTCAGGATCAAGTCTCTTCCACGGAAGATCCAACAATCCCAGATACTTGAATGTATTATGGAGTGATTCACCTTTGCCAAGTCCGCCAATATAGTGCAGGCCTGTATCGTACTTAAGACCACTTCGCGAATAACTCTGCATACAACCGCCTGGCTGTTTCTGTCTTTCAAGAACAAGCACGCTCTTACCGCACTGCTGGAGAATTGCAGCACACTCAAGTCCGCCGAGACCGGAACCTATGACAATGACATCATACTTCATACACTATGATGCACAACAGCAAAACAGTTTATTACCTGACGGAACCTCCCTATTGCAAATCAGTTCTTCTGCTTCCTGCCAATGAGTCTGAATACCGCGGGCTGCATGACATAAGAGAGCACAACAGCCGAAATCATACCCACCAGAGTTGCAAAACAAACCGACTGTATTGCAGGATGTTCCGCAAAAATCATTGAGCCAACTGTAACAATAAGAATGAAGGCACTGAAGAAAATCGCACTCTTATGGTACGAAAGCAGCTCCTTATTCTGGTCAGTTCCAATAAGCCCATTCATCACAAAGATACTGTAATCTACTCCTATTCCAAAAATGAATGTAGAAATAATGATATTTATGAGGTTGAATCTTATGTTGAACATAGCCATTGCACCAAGAACAATAAGCCAGCTTAGAAGAATAGGTGCAAAACCAAGGAGTGTATGCCAGATGTTGAACTTGAAACTCAAAAGAAGTACCACAAAGACAAAGAGCATTGAAACCCACTGCAGCATATTGAAATCTGTGTTCAACTGTGCGAGTGTACCGCTTGTATAGTAGAAGGTGTCAAGCACAAGCAGATGCGGCTCATTGGCAATTGCGTCGCACACCTTATAGTAATTCTCCAACGAGCCCTCCTCTTCAGGCATGAATGTAACCTGGGTGAAGCAGAGGTAATTACCATTGTAAGTCTGTTCCATAAGAGTTGACTGAAACCCTGTTGGCACTATTCCCATCTCATAAAGAGCGGAAGGCTCATATTCAGCCTGTGCAATTTCAAAGAAACGTTCAAAGCCGGCAGGCTCCAAACCAGCCTCAGGGGCACTCTTTGCAATGAGCGACCGAACCTTATTGAGGCGCTCCTCACTCCAGTAGCGGTGCCATGCATCTATTCTGATTCGCTGTGTGGCCAGTGAAACAAATGCGGCATTTGTATGCGTATAGCCCTTTATCATTCCAGCGGCCTGAAGCGAGTCAAGTTTTGTTGAGAGTAGGGAGAAGTTTTCAATGGCCTCCTCCATTGTGGCGCCTTCACTTGCAAAATACTCGCTCTTCTCGTTGGAAGCTATCTTCTGTTTGAGAAGGTTCTCCGACTCACTGACATTGGCTGCCACATATCCCAAATGTCGCATATCGGAGTCGAACAATGTACCCTTTGCAATATAGAACCCTATGCACACAAGCGCAGCAACACAGAGAAGTGCAATAAGAGCCTTGCTTTTGTGGAATGGATATGCATTGATTCTATCTATAAGTGCAAAAGCCTTCTTGCTCATCTTCTGCTTCTCAAGAAGAATAAGATGC
The DNA here is from genome assembly GCA_002315995.1 of Bacteroidales bacterium UBA1751. Taxonomy (GTDB): domain Bacteria; phylum Bacteroidota; class Bacteroidia; order Bacteroidales; family UBA932; genus Egerieousia. The sequence continues at coordinate 9,143 of DCHN01000067.1, forward strand.
GGAAGATATATAAGGGCAAAAAGTGTTGTTCCAACTATTGAGAATGCTGCAAAAAGGCCAAAATCCTGAAGCAGGTCAGTCTTTATGAAAATGAGTCCCATAAAGGAACCTATTGTAGTAATGCATCCTAGAAGAACCGGTTTCACCTGATCCTTCAGCAACTGAATAGGATCATTCACATACTTGCTGTGAACCAGCACATGAAGAACATAACTCAGTGCAACTCCAAGAACAATTGCTCCTATTCCAAGTGCAAGAAGCGAGAATTGCCCCTTGATGAAATACATCAAGGCAAGCCCGAATAGGGTTCCGAAGCCAACAGGAAGGACCAGAAGCGGAAGTGTGCTCCACGAGCGCATGCATACCATAAGTATAAGCACCACCAGTATGAGCGAACCAATTATGGTTGTCATAAGATCGCCCTTTATTGTTGAGGAGTTGTAGTACCCATCGGCAGGTGCGCCATGGTAATGAACCTTGATGTTAGGATGTTCCGCTTCAAATGACTCTATTAGGGAGTTCATTTTTTGGAAAAGAGCAGAGCCCTGCCCCGTATTTGTAGATGAGAATTCTGGGGTGAGGAATGCTATGCATACCGATGAATCCGGCACAAAGAAGTGGGAGTCAATTATTGTGAAGCCGCCGCCTGTTCCCTCAACAAGAGGAGCCATTTGCGCGGCGAGAACACTTCTCATTCCTATTGGATCCATCTCTATGAGTTCAGGGAACATCTCGCCTACCTCGCTGCCAAAATCATCTGCATTCTGCTTCATCTGGGCACTCATATGCTCTGCAGTAAGAAGTGTGTCAAACCCACTGTATGCACTGGTGTCAATGAAAGATGGAAGATTCTCCTCAAGATATGCTATTCCATCCATCATAAGTTCCTCAGGAAGATAGTAGAATATGTCGTGAATAAGTGAATCGTCGCTGCACATTGAAATGAGCGAGTCAGAGAATTCATCACATCCAGCCGCCAAATCATCCGTTGAAGCTCCATCCTTGCCCTCAAAGAGAATGAATGTTTTGTCCTTTATGCGCAGGCTTTCAAAAGCCAGTTTTATGCTGCCGTCTTCATTCCTTGAAGATGGCATAAGTTTGTTTATATCCTCCTCCAGATGAATCTTCGATGCGAAGAGACCGCATATAACAAAAAGCAAAACCATCGAGAGCCACATAAGTCCGCGATGGTCAGCAAAATATCTGTAAATCCTAATCATGAGTTCAGTCGTAAATCAAATTTCCTTTGAATTCAACATATCTGAGTTGCGAATCATATATTGATGCCGTAACAGTGTAGCCGGTTTCAGAAGGGGTCAGTAAAAGTTCCACCTGAGCCCGAGGTGTCTTTTCAGGAGTTGAAATTGCAGTGAATCTGCACTGTTTGACACCTGCTATTCTAAGCGGCTTACCGCACAGAAGCATTGAGCACTCCTTTATTGTCTCAATGTTGAAAACTCCGGGACATACAGGATTCCCCGGGAAATGTCCCTTATAAACTTCGCACTCAGGAAGAATGTCTATGCTGTAAACAGCACTGAGATTTTCTCTCTTTTCAACCGAGACAACTCTGTAAAACTTATTCTCAAGCAACATATATCTTCATTCTTGTCTCTGCAACAACTTTATCCCCGCTCTTTACAACACCGCTTATGAGTGTTATTCCATCAATCTCCGGACCCATTGATATTGTTGTAAGAAGAGTCTCTCCAAGCGATGGTCTGTAATGGCACTGGAACCCCTTAACCTCTCCAATGTAGCCTAGCGGCGGCTCAGTGGCGCCTGATGAAACTGCTCTGTAGCCGGCAAACGCCGAGGCGCTCTGTGCAATATGTTCAATGAGCCCGGGTTCGGCCATTTTGCCATCACCCTCTATGAAACAATTGTCAGCCCGCAATGTGAGCTGACAAACCGCATCTTCGCCATTGACCTCAACCAGAGAATCAACAACCTTAATGGGATACCGTTGTGGAATCAATTTTTCAATTGCAATATCCATACGGAAGCGTTGAAAAACTAGCTGTGAGATTCAATGTAATCGTAGAGATCCTTGAAAGTTTTCACCTTTGGAAGATCCTCTGCAGGAATCTTTACACCGTAATTCTGCTGGATCAATGCAATGAGGTCAACAAGGCTCAAGCTGTCGAGCGAGAGTGTTTCCTTCAATTTTGCATCAGGAGTCATAACGCTCTCCTCAACTTCAAACTCCTCTGCGAGCATGGAGTTTACTTTTGCTACTATTTCTTCACGTGTCATATATGATATGTTATTTATTATTTGCTACATATTCCTTACAATGAGCGAACTGTTTGTTCCGCCAAATCCAAATGAATTTGAGAGGAACATATCAAAGTGCTGCTCTATTGTCTCAGGTACCACCTTGATGCATGCGGTATCTTCGTCAGGGTTTTCAAAGTTTATATTGCCGGCAATGAAGCCGTTTTTCATCATAAGAATTGAGTATATTATCTCACTTGCTCCAGCCATCCACATCTCATGGCCTGTCTGGCTCTTTGTTGATGTAACCGGTGCCTTGTAGTCGCCGAATATCTTTGCTATTGCAAGCGCCTCACGTCCGTCACCGGCATGTGAGGAGGTTGCGTGTGCATTGATATAACCTATCTGTCTGGTTTGGATTCCACCATTGAGAAGGCAGAGTTCCAAAGAGCGTGAAGGACCTGTTACGTTAGGTGTGCTTATATGGTCACCGTTGCCTGAAAAGCCCCAACTGACAATTTCTGCAATAATATGGGCGCCACGTTTTACTGCATGCTCATAACTCTCCAGAACAACCGTTGCAGCTCCGCCGCCAGGTACAAGGCCATCACGGTCGCGGTCAAATGGGCGGCAGGCCTTGGTAGGTTCATCCTCTCTTGTTGAGAAGGCTTGAATTGCATCGAATGAAGCAACGCTGTACATATTGGCCTCCTGAGCACCTCCGCAAATGATGCAATCCTGCATGCCGTTTCTGATGAGCAAAGATGCCATACCTATTGACTGTGAACCTGAAGCGCATGCTGCAGATGCAGTAAGGTTGATTCCTCTGAGTTTGAAGATGCAGGCAAGGTTCATTGTAACGGTGGAGTTCATTGACTGGAATATTGCACCGCTTCCGCAAGCTGATGTTGAACCGAACTGACGGAACTTGTCAAGTGCATTCATTGTAGCCTCGGCAACAGAGTCGTTTCCATAGATGATTCCAACTTCGTTACTATCAATGAAATCCTGGTCTATACCAGCATTTTCAAGAGCCTGTTTTGTTGCCATATACGCATACTGTGCCTCCTCAGGCATGAACTGACGCATATTTCTTGAAACGAAAGGCTTCAAATCAGGTTTAGGTATGTTTGCGCACAAAGATGAACGGAAACCTGCATCCTTCCTCTCCTGCGAGAAGATGATGCCGCTTTTTCCATTATACAAAGAATCACGCACCTCGTCAAGGTTCTGCCCAAGACAAGACCAAATACCCATACCTGTAACAACTACTCTATGTTCCATTGCTTGTATCCCAATTTTAGCCTGCAAATTTAGCAAAATTTTGCAAAATTCAAAATAAAGGCACATCCAACGCCCCCAACCGCCGAATAAGTTGGCCACCGCAGGCGTTGGCCACCGCGGGCCACCCGT
>DCHN01000079.1 GCA_002315995.1 Bacteroidales bacterium UBA1751
TTGTGGCCAAATCACCTTCCGGAACTCCAAACGGCCACAAAACCACCCCTTTTTGTGGCCATTTAGGAATTAAAGATGTGAAAGGTGTCGTCCGGTAGTGGATATTCGTTATTTTTACGCCTTAAATGATTTTGTGGTATGGATACAAAACACCTCGACTTATTTGAACAGACCCTTGAGACAGGTTTGGTCAAGATTTGCAGGACGGCTGGTCTTATGGACTCACTCCTCTCTTCGCCCGACATTGACCAGAAATGGGAGGAGTTCATCACTGACTATGTGTCGGATGCTGTAAAGAATTTCAATGACTACCCAACTGTGGCGATAGGTTTTGCTGGTTTTCTTGGTATGGCAGTTGCGCACGGATGGGACAGTTGCTGGAAGGAGACCAAGGCAAAACACTATAAGGATTTTTACGGCCAGCGTGGATTTGACGATATGGATGACCATATTATGGATGAGATTCTGAAACTATCGCAAGTGGATAAAATGAAGATGTCAAAAACACTTGTGGCTTGTGCGGAGGCAACACTGTCACTTATAAGGCATCAGGGTATAGAGGCGCAGACAGAGGAGGGGTTCTTCACTCTTGTACGCGCGGCATGCGTTATATATAGGGTGGGGGCTTCACTGGAGCTTGACCGTCTTGGTTACAAGAAGGTGGCGCTTGATCCACGGAAGGTTATGTCATGAGTTGCCACAGGTCTATGTCATAAGCTGCAGCAGGCACATTACAGGTTGTCGCGGGGTGGAAAAGTCTGTAGAGATGGTGAGGACTTTAGAGAGTTGTGTTTAAAAGTATCACTTGATAGTTATTTTTTGATTTTCCAAATAAGTATATTTTTGCAGTATGGTTATGAAGAATATTCTTGAAGCCATAGGCAATACACCTATGGTCAGGATTAACAAGCTTAATCCTAATCCAAATGTGAACATATATGCCAAGTTGGAGGGATTCAATCCAACCGGAAGCATAAAAGATAGAATTGCCATTGCCATGGTGAGGCAGGCTGAGAAGGAGGGTCTGCTCTATAAGGGCAAGACCATTATTGAGCCAACCTCAGGCAATACAGGTATAGGACTGGCCATTGCGGGAATTGTGCTGGGATATCCTGTTGAAATTGTAATGAGTTCGGCCGTTTCAATTGAGAGGCGCAAAATCATTCGTTCCTACGGTGGAAAGGTTATTCTTACACCGGCCGATGAGGGTACCGACGGCGCCATAAGAATGGCTCACAAACTTGTGAACGAAAACCCTGAGAAGTATTTCATGCCTGACCAGTTCTCAAATGCCGGAAACTATATGGCCCACTACAAAAGCACTGCAATTGAGATATGGCAGCAGACCGATGGAAATATAGACTACTTGGTAGGTGCCATTGGAACTTCAGGAACTCTTATGGGCCTTACCAAATTCCTCAGAGTTATGAATCCTGATATAAAGGTCATTTGTGCACAGCCAATCAGGGGTCATTATATCCAGGGACTCAAGAATATGGAGGAGGCAATTGTGCCTCAGATTTACAATCCCAGTCTCATAAACTCACAGGAGATGATAGAGAGCGAGGAGGCCATAGAAATGGCGCGCAAGATCATTGCCAATGAGGGTATCTTTGCTGGAATGAGCAGCGGCGCCGCTATGCTTGCAGCCGTTAGAACAGCTGAGAAGATTAAATCGGGCAATATTGTTGTGGTATTTCCAGACAGGGCAGAGAAATATCTGAGCACCACAATGTTTGACCCTTTCAACGATTAATAATCTGTTTCAGAACTCTCTGTTTTCTCCCAGGCCAATTCTTACTGTACGAATATGGCCATCATTTGATATGGAGACATAGTCAAAACTCTGCTCCTGTATTGTTCCCTTTTCTCTTTTGAGATATTCGTAATTGCTGTCTGCAATGACGTTTATTTGTGGTTGACCGCCAGGAAACTTCAGAGAATAATCATAGTGCTTGTGTCCACAAACAAGACATAGCATGCGCAAATCGGTGCGTTTTGCAAAATCATACTCTTTGTTCTCCATCTTGAATGGCGTGTGGGTGCTGAATGCTGTAAGGGCATTCCCTGCCGCTTCCATTTTCTTCTCGCCAAGGAAAGGCTTGTGGCTTATGAATACCAATCCATAATTTTCAGGTGCTTTAAGAATGGCCTCTTCAATAATCCAACGCAACTGTGTCTGCGAAAGTCCACTCTGTTTGTTATCATCCTGTACTGTGTCAGAGGTGTCAAAGAGAATAAAACGAATCTTTGTCTCCGAATTGTCATAATAGCAATAGGTGGTGTATGGGTCAGCAATGTTTGACACTGCATCCATAGGACGGAAACGACTTAACATCTTACTGCTTTCCCACGGCTGCAGTGCTTTGCGCTCGCCTTTTATCCACTCTTTCTTACCAGTGTAGTTTACAATGTCGTGATTGCCTCTTGCCCAGAGAACAGGAGAAACTCCTCGCATCTGCTCAAGGGCGGAGATTTGCATTGCCATTCCTTCGTTTATGTCATCTACGTATGAGATTGCATCACCACCATATACAATAAGACGCTTTGATGTGCTCTTCTCCAGCATTTCAATAAGTGCTGCGGAATTGCCGTAATTATTGGGGAAATGCATATCTGTAACAAAGAAGAATCCGCAGAGCTCATTTTTCTGAAGCTCTTTTATTTGAGCTGATTTTCCTTTTAAGTATTTGGAATAATACTCCGGCACCTCACGTATATCCTCACATTTTGATATCAGGTAGCGTCGTACATCGCTCCATTTGTAATATACGTTGTTTACAGCCTTAAGGCCCGGGAAATTCACCTCTCTCTCATTGAAAAGTGCCTTTACAAGAACATCGTTACTGTTGTTTCTGTAGAATTCAAGCTGCAGGTTGCTGGCCATGCATATTTGGTTGAAGCTTTGCCAGTAGCGGTATGGAGCATCTTCATGTGAGGTGTATGAGTATCCTCCTATGCCAAGGAGATTCATAATAGGGCCCAGCTGGGTGTCGTGTGCAAAGCGGAAATCGGCACAATGCCCGTTGCCATCAATTGCCATGTCAGCATCGTTCACAATCATTCTGACAAATGGTTTCCCCTTCCTTGCAGTTTCAGAACGAACAGGCGCGAAGGTTCCATACTTGGCGTTGTAGTGCACATCATTCTTTCTGTAAAAAGCGAACAGCTCCTCAGGGGTGAAAAATCTTAGAGGATTAACATTTATGTCAAGACAGCCGGCTGAGGCTGATGCTTTGAATATTCTGAAGAGTTCCTTCTCAGATGCCTTGAATCCTTTGAACAGACGTGATTGAAGCGCTTCGAGCTCAGCATCTTTCGGAGCCATTGCCTTCTCTTCCGCCTTTGTGGCTGAGCTTATTTCCTTGCTCTTGTCAACACTGTCTTCAGCTCTTTTGTATTTAATAAGATTAATGTCAATTCCGCATTCCACTTGGAAGTCAAGGCCATTGCCGGCAGGAGTCAATCCTGCTATGAAGCCGGCCATACTCTGAATGGTTCTCTGTTTCTGAGTTGATATGCAATGGACTGTTTTTCTATTGGTCTGGTTGAATATAGATGGACACCGCCTCAACAATCTTGCTGCAATGGCGGTATGCTCCGCGCTGCCTTTTCGGGTCAGCATTCCATCCATGCCGGTATGGTGCTGTTGCATGTGGCGGATCTCCATTCTCAAACTATCGCCACGTAGGGTGAGGGCATTTGCATAGTGGAGGGAGTCGAGCAGTGCTACGGTTTTGTCATATACGCTGCTTCCGTCTGTTTGGAAACGGCTTCCGTGCCTTCCGAAGTGACTGACATAAAAAGCCTCATATCCTTCTGGGGCTGGTGTGTATTCGACTTCAGGAGCATAGTATGGCGATAGGCATGCAGCAGCTCTGTATGGGTGCTCTTTTATTGCCTGAAGAATCTCTTCATCGCTTTTCTCCTGTGCCTGGGTTGGGAGTGTTGAAACTGCAATGGCATAGAGCACCAAATAGGTTATGCGTAAAAATCTTCCTGTCATAAAGCGTAAATTGAGGGACTGTTTGAGCAGCCCCTCGTTATGTGTGAAGAATATTGATGGGTGATTATTCAAAATATTTGCTCTTTCCGGTGAGGGTCTTCATGAAGGCTACAATTGCGTTCACGTCAGCGTCAGAGAGTTCACGGCCGAGTTCAAATCTTGCCATTGCCTTTACAGCCTCCTCCATTGTCTGGTATGAACCGTCGTGGAAGTATGGAGCTGTAAGCTCTACGTTGCGAAGACCAGGAACTTTGAACTTGTGAAGGTCCGATTCATTGCCTGTAAAGCCCTTGAGCCCGTCATCATCACTATTGTATGCAATTTCAGGAGCTCTTGACAAGCGCTCTGCAAAGTAGTCTTCGTAGATACCTGTCTTCTCAAAGCTTTTGCCTCCAAGGATGATTCCTGTATGGCAGGTAGCGCAGGCGTTCTTCTTGAATGCCTCGAATCCTGCAAGCTCCTCTGCGTTGAGTGCTTCGCCGTTTCCTGCCAGATACTGGTCAAACTTTGAACCGGGTGTGAGGAGAGTCTTCTCAAATTCGGCAATTGCAGATGTAACTGTGTACTCTGTAAGTCCCTCTCCAGGGTAGAGCGCCTCAAACTCCTTTACAAGAGCCTTGTCCTGGCGGAGTCTCTCAACAATCTGTTCCCAGGTCTGGTCGCCCATCTCCACAGGATTTACAGGAGGGCCGGCAGCCTGCTCGCGAAGATCTGCAGCACGTCCGTTCCAGAACTGCTGAACATTATAGAAGGAGTTGAAAACAGTTGGAGCATTTACCCCTCCGAACTGCCCGTTTATACCTCCTGAGGTACGTTCATCGTGCTCATCAGCACCACCATCCTTAAGAATATGGCAGGAAGCGCAGGAGATGGTTCCATCGAGCGAGATGCGGGTGTCGTTGTACATCCTCTCTCCAAGATCTGCTTTGAGGGAATCAACAGGGAATGATTCTGGAATAACTTCAAAACCATTGGCGTTGTTGCGACAAGCATTTATCCAATCTGAAAGAAGCGCCTTCTCTCTCTTGTTGAAGGTTGTTCCCCAGTGAATCATCTTGTACTCCATAATAGGCATGGTTTCATACGCTATTGCATATTCAAGCATTGCAAGAGTAACTTCATCAGGATTCTTGAAATCCTTTGAAGCGAGATTTGTGAAGTTTACCGCATGGTCAAAGTGCTTTGCCATTATTTGACCAATAACAGGGAACTTTGAATAGAACGGAAGCTGAGGTGCTTGTGAGTGGCAGACAAAGCAATCGTTCTGTGTAAGAACTGCAACCACCTGCTCGTCAACCGGAGCATCCGGAATTGATTTGCGGAGGGCAAACCTGTAAATTGCAATTGCTGCAGCTGCAATAACAAGTGCTGCAACAAAATAAATGAGTATTTTTTTCATCTTATGTTATATGTGTGCATACTGTACTGGGCCGATGGCAACCATTTAACTCCATACCAGGTAATCTGCATTGCAAGAAATGAGATAACCACAACAAAAATATATAATTTCCATTTACATTTATTCATGTGAGTGCCAATTAGTGTAATAATCCAGGTGGTTGCCGCCCAGCACTCCTTCGGATCCCAGGTCCAGCACTCGCCCCAGGCCATCTTTGCCCATACGGCTCCGCAGAGCATTCCTAAAATAAGCATTGCAGAAGATGTAGAGAGAAGCTTTACAGCAAGTGAATTCATTTTCTGTGACTCTTTTACAGCCCCCCAGATGCAACAGACAATTGCAATGGCAAGGAGCGAATAGGCTATCATATAAACAATAAGGTGCGGAACAAACCAGATGCTGCGTAGGGCAGGAGGGAGGGTTCCCAGATTGATTCTTGCCACGGATGCAGCTCCGAACAGAAGTGTAAGAAGAACCGCAACCGGTATCAATGCCCTTGAGTACCAGGTTTTACCCAATCCAAGAATTGCACCCACTGCCAGCATAAGCATTCCAAGCATTGTAACTGCAAGCCAAGGGTCCTTCACCATTCTCAGCACTGAATATGAGCAGTTATCATGGTCATAATCGGACTGATATATAACCCAACCCTTGAACCAGCACGGGTGATTCACAGACACATTTTTTGTAATAGTACCACTTATGCCGGAATCATTTGAGAGCGAACCACCGTTCCTGCCTGCATCATAGCACTCCGGTTCGGAGAATTCTATTCTGCTTCTATATTGTTTCACCTCTTTTCCACTGCCATAGTAATCTATTTTGAACTCCTTCAGTGTTATTGAGAAGTCCAGAGGAACGGTAAGCCCTTTCTCTGAAACAGCGTAACTTATTTTCTGATCTTTTGCTGCAACAATATTTGCAGACTCGGAATCACAAGCTCCGAAAATTCCTCCGAGCAGGGCAAGGAAGAGCCCAAGATGAGGTAGGATAAACATTAACCTGCGCCTGCAGATTATCCCGTCAAGCGCCGCCATTGCGCACAGATATGTAACTGTTACAAGTGGAATAACAAGCAGCAGCGTGTTCTGAAGTTCGAGTCTGAAGGTTCCCTCAATTGCAGAGACAACAGCCAACACTCCCATTGAAATGGTTCTGGTCCATACTCCCGAAAGCAGTTTCGAGCGCCTGTATGTGCCGTATGAAATGTAACATATCAGGCAGAAGGCAACTGCCAGAATAAGCGATACGGGGTAGGAGAGAAGAGAGGAATCCATAGGTCAAATTCCGTTGTTGCCATGAGTTGCAACCTTAGTGATGGAATTTAGAATTTCTTCTGTATTCCTATGTTGAAGAGTCCGCTGAGAATGTTATATATTGGAATTATCTGGAAGTTAAACGATGAGTTGTGATAAATCTCGCCTTCGCTCTCCAAATAGGAATCGTTCCAAGATATGAAGTCCAGACTTGTAAAAAGCATCAGATTCTTGTTTATATCAACGCTTATCATTGGCCGCAGTAAAGCACCATAAATGGTGCTTGTCTCGCTATACTGCAGTTTGCGGGTTTCGGTATCACGTGGAATATTCTGGCCAATGTACAGTTCCAATTCTCCCCAAAGGTTTAACCTGTCCCAAATAATGTGTGTGATACGGTAACGGAAATATGGCTGGATTCTCCATGTTATATAGTCTGAAAGTGATACTCCTCCACCTATGAGAGCATTTGCTATCATATATTGGAGTGAAGTTGTTGATTCCATTCCGGAGAAGTTGCAGTCTGCAAAGACAAATTTTAATCCGGCTGTAATTCGGTCTGTGAAGTTATAGCCTATTGAAGGCTTTATTGCATACGAAAAACGTTTTCCAAGTTTCTCCTTCTCCTCTTCTCCTGCTCCCTTTGTCAAATACTCTGTATTTTGAAGCATAAATCCGAACTGTATGCTCCAGTAGAACTGTGAGTCTCTCTTTTTATTGGAGGCAATAATCTCTTCCTTCTTTGGCTTATGGATTTTTCCATGCATCTGGTCGAGTTTCAACTGCATCTCATCCAGTTTCTGATGCATTTCCAAAATAAGCTGTTCGTAATTTTTATTCTTCAAAGTTGTTGTATCAGAGACGTTTGCCATTGAAGTATCGGCAACCTCCATTTTTGTAATATCAGATATTTTTATTGAAATGGTATCCGATGTAATGTTCTGGGCAAATGCTCTCTGTCCTGGCATAATCAGCAACGCCACAAGTGCAATAATAACTCTGGTATGCATATTTTTGATATGTTAATGAAACGCTAAGTTACAAAAAGTTTTCTTTGTTACTTAGAGTAATTAACTGCAAAGGAAAACAGTCAATTTTGAAACACTCTTTTTGCGCCACGATGCTGGTAGGTTCATGCGGCTTTGCTTTTCTTTTCAGAATGGAATCAGTAACTTTGTTATTCAAAAAATATCAAAAATAAAGCAGTGTTCAATATATGAAAACAAAAAGTACATGTATGACAATAACAATGGCAATGCCGGTAATCGCGGCACTGTGCCTTTGCAGTTGTTCGTTTCATACCGCAAAAACAGAGGTAAAAAAGTATGATTTGGAACATCATTTCGCGCCAAGTAACTTCAACGATTTTCTTGCCACCCGCACAACTGCTCCAATGATTGACTCAAATGGGGTGAAGTATGAGAGGGCCGACATTGAATCAGG
>DCHN01000021.1:0-770 GCA_002315995.1 Bacteroidales bacterium UBA1751
AGTTAGTTTAAACGGGACACTAGTGTATCCATATAGTATATGATTTATAACGATTCAAAACTGAACAAATGTAATGCAAAAAAGCTGCCGGACCAAAGCCCGGCAGCCGAAAATATAGTTAAACCTAACTATTAATATCCAGGGTTCTGCTGAGCTGCAATACCAGGGTTGGCATTCATCTCCTGTGTATAGATAGGAAGAATACACTTGTAGAACGATCTGTCAAGAACGCTCTCCCTGTCTGTAACCTTTACATCTGGAGTATCGTCATCCATATAGATGGTAGAGTTGGTTCTGATAAGATCCCAGAATCTGAGACCCTCACCGTAGAACTCCTTATCCTTCTCATCAAGAATTCTCTTGCGTGTTATCTCTGTAGCTTCAACTTCAGCAATGTTTGGAGACCTGCGTGAAATAATTGCATTGAGATATGTTGCCGCAGCATCCTTGTCGTTTGACATGAATGCAGCTTCAGCAGCCAAAAGATACATCTCTGAAAGACGGATCAGCTTAACATTAACAGCTGATGAAGTGGCCTTGCCATCACCTGTACCATTAAGATTTCCGAAATATTTCCAGCATGAACCGAGCCTCTTTCCCTGAGGATACTGTGAGTAATCACCAGGATGATCCTCTTCAATCTGGTCAATATCCATAATTGACCATCTGATATCCTCCTGATCCTCGTTCATGAGGTCGAGCCAATAGTGGCTGGCCATGAAAATCTGGTTGTTTCTTCCGTTTCCACCGCCGAGAACATACTGACCTCC
>DCHN01000021.1:870-19114 GCA_002315995.1 Bacteroidales bacterium UBA1751
TCGTACCAGTTGCTCATTTCATAGAGTTTGAAATCACCGCTGTTGATAATCTCCTCAGCATTCTGCTTTGCGGTAGAGTAATCCTCCATATCCATTGCAACACGTGCCCTGATAGCCAAGTTAGCATAATAGCCAATTCTGCCTGTACCATTGTCTTTGTCGAGATAGCCTTTTGCCTCATTGAGGTCATCCACAACAGCCTTGTAAACCTCCTCAACAGTATTTCTCAAAGGCTGCTCGTCAGAACTGAGTGTCTCAAGAACTACAGGAACTCCCCATGATGTCTTGCTGTCGTTATAACATTTGCCATAAAGACGGCAGAGGTCATAGTGAATCATTGCTCTTATTGTAAGAGCCTGTCCATAATAATTCTCATAATCTTCACCAAGTCCAAGGGCTTCAATACCTTCAATAATATTGTTGGCAAGCATTATCATATTGTATCCTGTTGTCCAGAAACCTGACATTGAGTAGTTGTTTGCAGCATGTTTGTATGCAAACATATAGTCATATCCTCTACCATTTGACTGAATGGTCAGATCGCCACCTTTGGCATCACCATACAGAATGAAGTTACGGCCATAGAAGCTGCTGGTAGTCATAGCATTGTACAGACCATTGAGCATTACTTTCGCATCGGTAGGGCTTGTAATACTCTGGGAAGCATCTGCCTGATTAGTAGGTTTCACATCCAAAAATCCGCTGCATGAAGAGAGCGAGAGCAAACCTACAATAGATAAAAGTATATAAAATCTTTTCATATCCGTAATCTGTTATATTTAGAATGAAAGCTCAACACCGAATGTGTAAGTCTTGGCATTAGGAGTCTCCCAACCTCTTGTTCCATATACGCCAACCTCAGGGTCAACATATTTGTAAGCGGCACAAGTGAGAAGGTTGGTACCTGTGAAGAAGAATCTTGTGTTAGAGAGACCAATCTTGTTTACAATATTGGTTGGAAGATTATAAGACAATGTAATGGTCTTCAATCTTATGAAGCTGCCATCGTGAAGGTGACGTGAGCTGTACTGCATGAAGTCCTCTGAGTCATTACCAATAATTCTTGGAAGAGAGCCCTTAGTATTTGTCTCAGTCCATCTATTGTCCCACTGGTTCTGAGAACAAGGTCTCTCCCAGAAGTAACCGTCATCAACTGTATTCTGCTCAGCACCATCGTAGAAATCACCAATCTTGTATGTGAAATTCAGTGCAAGATTCAAGCCCTTCCAGCTAACGTCAGTATTGATACCGCCATATACTTTTGGAACCAGATTGCCAATAATCTTCTCATCAGCATCACCATAATCATAAACTACATTCCTACCATCCTTCTGGAAGTCAGCATTGTCATTATTTGAGTACCAGATATTCAAACCATTTGTAGGATCAACACCGGCCCACTCAAGACCATATACTGCAAGCATTGACTCGCCCTCTCTGTAAATGAACTGGCAGAGGTCATCACCTCCTGTAGGATCATACCAAATAATATCCTGACCTGTTGTTTCGCCCTCCTGTCTGTAAAGCTTGGTTACTGAAGATTTTGTGAACGAAGCATTGATACCCAATGACCATTTCCAGTCTTTGGTGCTGATGATGTCACCATTCAACTCAATCTCCCATCCCTTGTTGTTAACCTCACCTACATTGCTGAGAACTGAAGAGAAACCGGTTACCCTTGAAATAGGAACATTCATCAACAGGTTCTTTGAATCCCTGTTGAAGTACTCAACAGTACCGCTCAACCTGTTGTTGAAGAAACCGAATTCAGCAGCAATATTGTATGTGTATGAAGTCTCCCATGAAAGGTTTGAAGAGGCTACGTTTGAGATATATCCACCTGGCTGCTCCATATAGTTTGCACCATATGCTGCAAGAGCACGCCAACCATAGTTGCTTGAAGGAAGGGTACCGTTCACACCGTATGAAGCTCTGAGCCTGAGGTTGCTCAACCACTCTGCGTTCTTAAGGAAGTTCTCATTGCTCATTCTCCAAGATCCTGCAACGCTCCAGAAATTACCCCAACGGGTATCCTCTGAGAGTCTTGAAGAACCATCTCTACGGAACGAACCTGAAATGTAATATCTATTGTCGAAGCTGTATTCAGCCTTTGAAAGGAAAGACATCATTGAATTTCCCCAGTCGTATGCTGTTGCATCCTTAACACCGGCTGTTGCAACGGTATGGAGTGATGCTGTAGAGAGGTTTGTACCCTCTGCACGGCTGTAAACAGTCTTGTTCTTCTCAGCCTCCCAACCGGCCAACGCACTTACTGTGTGCTTTCCGAATGTCTTGTTATATGCGAGAGTTGTAGAAGATACTATTTTCTGAACCTGAGTGCTCATTGCAATTGCTCTTGCAACGTCCTCTCCATCTACGTTGGCACAGTTGAAGTGGTCAGCGCTGTAGTAGATATTGTCCTTTGTCTCGGTATTATCGAAAGAGAAGATGGTCTTTGCATCCAATCCCTCTATGATATGAACTGTCAATGACTCGTTTGCAGAAACCTTGAGAGTTCTTGAATCATTCTCCCACAGGTCGTTGTAGTAAACGTTGTTGTAAGCATAGCTGCCGTATCTTGCTGTCCAAGGCTCTCCTGTCTTGTAATCAGTTGGCCAATAAACGCTCCAGAGGAGGTTCCTTGACTGCATGAAGAGGTTTGAAGAGTTGTTCCAAGTATCGTTGTAACCTGATCTTCTGGTTGCTGCCAACGATACGTTTGAACCGAACTCAACATATTTGCCTATCTTCTGATTGAGGTTGATTCTACCTGAAATACGGTCGTAATTATTGATTCTTACTCTACCCTCATCTCTTGTATAAGATATTGAAGAGTAATATGATGTATTTTCAGTACCACCGTTTGCGCTCAAATCATAGCTCTGGAACATTGAAGTTCTGAAATATGCCTTCTCCCAATCGAAATACTCGCCATCTTTATGGTTGAACTGTCCGTCTGTTCTTGCAGTAATGATTACATCGTCCCAACGTCCGGTACCGGAAGCTGCAATATCATATCCATGCATGTTGAACTTTGTATTCAATCTCTTAATGGCATTTGCAGAAGATGCTGCAGCATCGCCTTCGTTTGATGAGGTCCAATAGTAATTGTAATCCCAGAAAGTCTCGTATAGTTTCTGCATCTGCTGCTCAGCTGATGCTTTCTCATAGTTTTGAGTAGCCCAAGATGGAGAGAAACCTACTGATGCCTTAAAAGTAATAGTCGGCTTTCCGAGTTTACCTTTCTTGGTTGTAACCATGATGACACCATTTGCAGCACGAGAACCATAAAGAGCGGAAGCTGCCGCATCCTTCAAAACGGTTACAGACTCAATATCTGAAGGGTTCAATGTGCTCATCACGTTGTTGGTAGAGTAAGTGTAGTCACTCATCTGTCCAATATCACCAGAAATTACAGGAACACCATCAATAACATAGAGAGGCTCGTTTGAAGCATTCATGGAACCGATACCACGAATACGGATATTGGTAGCTGAACCAGCCTGACCAGATTGCTGTGTCATCTGCAAACCGGCAACCTTACCGTTGAGGGCATTCTCAAATGAAGTTGCCTGAACATCTTTAATTGCATCAGCCTTAACTACAGAAGCGGCACCGGTATAAGTACCCTTCTTTGCAGTACCGTATGCTACAACAATGGTCTCCTCGAGGAGCGTTGTCTCCATTTTCATTGTAACATCAATCTTTGAACGGTTGTTTACAGCAACGGTTACATCGCCATAGCCTGACTGCTGGAAAACAAGGGTTCCATTTGCAGGAGCACTGATCTGATACTTACCATCGTCATCTGTAAACACTACGGTCTTTGTACCCTGTACCAATACGCTTGCGTATGGAACTGGAGACCCGTCATCACCGGATGTCACAACACCGGTAATGGTAGTTTGCGCGTATGATACCACAGCAACCAATGCTGCAAGCGCAAATAACACAAATTTTTTCATAGGTTATAAATAAGTTAATAATTAGGTTTAGGTATTAACAAATTTAACAAATAAAAAAAAATGTATCAATATTATTTTTCTAATTAGCTATAATGTGCACAAAAAACGGAGAAAAAGGTAGTATTCAAGCATATTACGCCTTAACAAATAACACAAATGTTATTTGCAAGGCAATTGTCAGCTGCAATAAATAAACCTCGTTCACATTACTTTGTGAACGAGGTTCAAACTATTAGACCAATTTACTGGTCTGTTTATATTAGAGTGTACAATTAGTTCTTGTAACCAGGATTCTGCTCAAGACCAGGATAGATACCTCTCTCAGTAGCAGCAATAGGAAGAACTACCTTGTAATAACTCCAATCGAAATCAGCCTTTCCATCTGACTTATAAGGCTCAGCACCTACATAGTCCTGACTGTCGTAATCATAATCATGTGTAATCCTCTTGTTATTTCTCATAAGGTCGAAGAATCTGTGACCCTCACCAATGAACTCTTTAGCACGCTCTGTGAGAATATCGTCAAGAGTAGGATTCTCAATCTTTTCAGCTCCCTCAACACGTCTGCTTCTTACAGCGTGGAGATAGTTTGCAGCCTCAGAGTTGCCACTCTTAACAGCAGCCTCAGCAGCCATAAGATATACGTCAGACATACGGATAACCTTTGGAGAGTTTCTTCTGAAGGTGAAGCCGAGCTCCTGATTGCCAAGGAATTTTCTCAACCACATATCCTTCGCTCCACCAGTCCATGTATACTCCTCAAGCATGCTGTAACGGATATCGGTATCCTCATCGCCGCTGAACATCTCTCTCCACTTTTTGGTAGGAACAATTGACTGACCGCCGTTGTCCTCAAAGTAGAGGCAGTGATAAATTGTGTTGAAACCACCATCATCGTCAATATCGCCCTTCAAAGAGATAAGAAGCTCGAATACTGACTCTTTCTCACCGTCACCTGCAGCCCAATATGACTTGTAGTTTGCACGATCAACAAGAGCGTAAACACCACTGTTGATTACCTCCTGAGCAGCACTCAAAGCCTCGCTGTTCTTGCCCATATAAAGATATATTCTTGCAAGAAGAGCCTTTGCAGCCCAATAGTTCAAGTGACCTGTATTCTTAGACTTTTTAAGAGCAGGAAGAGCCTCATTCAGCTCATCAATAGCTCTCTGGTAGGTCTGAGCAACGGTTGAACGCTTCATCTCAAGAGCTTCGCTTGTTGAAATTGTTCCATCAAGAAGAACAGCGCCGAGTGAAGCTCCATTGTCCTTAAGATAAGGAGAACCATAGAATCTTGCAAGATCAAAGTAACACAAGCCCATTACAGCGTGAGCCTCAGCAACATAGTTGTCAAGAGTTGCTTTGTCTGAAGATGAAATGGTAAGATAGAGAGGATCAACATTCTCAAGGAATGTGTTACATCTATTAATTACCTCATAATATCCACCCCAAAGGCTTCCAAAATATGAGTTTTGGGTCTCATCATAATCAAGCTGATAAACAGTAGCGTAGCTTTTTGCCTGCTTTGAAGGATAGAGAATATCAGCTCTCATATCTCCAAATACTGAAATTACAGTACCATACATGCTATAGTACTTAAGAGGAGTATAGAAGCCATTGCAAGCTACACCAGCATCTGAGAGGTTCTGCAGAGACTCTGATGCAGCCACTGCATTGGTAGGAGTCTGATCAAGGAAACCACTACAAGATGTAATGGCGCCTGAAAGACCTGCTGCTAAAACAATACTATATATAAATTTTCTCATTGTTTCAATAATTTAAATTAGACTAGAAACTTACATCAATACCAAGAGAAACGGTTCTGAGATTAGGCATCTGGAAGTTGGTGTAACCGTCATTCTGAATCTCAGGATCTACGTTAAGACCAGAGAATGTAAGGAGGTTAACTCCTGAAACATAAACGCGAGCGTTTGAAATACCAATCTTATTCATAGCACTCTTAGGGAGGTTATAAGAGATTGTAGCATTCTTCAATCTTACATAGTCACCATTCTTAATCATACGTGAAGAGTTGTAGTAACCACCCTCTCCATTGTCGGCAATACGCATAGGAACTGAAGTGTTGGTATTCTCAGCTGTCCACATCTGCAACTGTCTGCTTGATATGTTTCTGTGTGACCAATAGTAACCGTCGTTCTCCATCTGGTCAACAGCAGCATCCCAAATATTCCTGCCGTAACTGTATGTCCAAGCCATTGTGAATGAAAGATCCTTCCAACGGAAGTCTGCATTGAATCCACCAAATCCCTTAGGCATAGCGCTCTTACCATCAATAATCATATTAGAAGCGTTGCTTCTGTTGGTTGGTCTGTAGTTGTAGGTATCCTGAGGAACAACTTCACCCTTCATAACCTTTGTACCGTCCTTCAACCATACCTCCTGGTCAGCAACTTCACCTGCATCATAGTGAGAACCCTCAGCATACCTAGGAGTACCGGTCTCAGGCTCTACGCCAAGATAATTTCTTGTATAGTACTGATAGAAGTTATAGCCAGGCATCCAGCATTTACCTGTATATATACCGGTCTGGTACTCACCCTCTCTTGAGAGAGAAAGAATCTTGTTGTCAACCTTAGACCAGTTTGCACCTATTGACAAATCCCAATCTTTCTTCTTAATGATATCGAAGTTAACTGAAATCTCCCAACCTTTATTTCTCATTGAACCAACGTTAGAAAGTGCAGAAGAGAAACCTGTAATCATAGGAATTGAAGCATCAAGAAGGAGGTCTGTGGTCTTCTTCTCATAGTACTCAACACCAAGGGTAAAGAAGTCGAAGAGAGTTGCATCCAAACCAATGTTCCAGTTCTTATTCTTCTCCCAAGTAAGGTCTGTGTTAGCAAGATTAGATGGATAACTTGCTCCAGAAGCGCCATAGTTGGTGAAGCTATACAGAGACATGTAACCATAGTTGTCAGAAGGAAGTGTACCGCTGGTACCGTAAGATCCTCTGATCTTTGCATCATTGAGCCATTCTGCATCCTTTAGGAACGCCTCATTTGAGAATCTCCAAGATCCTGAAACTGACCAGAAGTTACCCCAACGTGTATCAGGAGCAAGCTTAGAAGAACCGTCACGTCTGAATGTACCGGTGATATAATATCTTGAATCGTAATCGTAAGCAAGTGAAGAAAGGAGTGAAAGCAATGACTTACCGTTCTTGTATGAGTAGCCATCCTTTACTGTTGAAGCAAGATATGACTCTGTAGCTCCCATGTATGAGAAGTCAGTTGCAGATGCTCTTGTATAAGCGTATTTCTCTCTTTCAGCCTCCCAACCTACCATTGCGTTGATATGATGCTTTCCGCCAAAAGTCTTGTCGTATGTAGCAATTGTAGAACTTGTCACTCTGTTCACGTTTCTAATACGGTCTGAAGCGTAACCCTGACCATACGCTGTAAAGTTAGGGTGTCCGTAGAACCAACAGAATTTATCGTGCTCATTCAACCAGTCGCTGTTTACAGTCTCTTTAATCTTAAGACCCTCAACTGGAGAAACCTCAACAAAACCCTTCATAATCAAACGATTCTGCTCACAGTCATTGAGCTGAGCATCGTATGTAAGCGTAGGGTTACGTGTCTGGTAGCTGGAGTTCCATCTCTCATTGTAGAGTTCACCCTCCTCATGTGTACCATCTGCATGGTATGCGTATGGCCATCTCTCATTGAGAATAACCTTCCACTGGTAATAAGGGTTATCCTTTGATGACTGACCATCCTGGTGACCGCTCTGGTAAGACCATGCATACTGAAGTGTACCACCTACCTTCACATATTTGTTAACCTGAGCGTCGAGGTTGACTGTAGTAGAGAATCTCTCCAAATAGTCAATCTTTACAACACCCTGCTGGTTCATATAACCAATGGATGCATAAACTCTTGCTTTGTCTGAACCTCCTGATACGCTATACTCATAGTTCTGAGTTACACCTGTACGGAACATTACATCCTCCCAATCTTTGTAGATGTATTTGTCATAATCCCTTGCAGGATAGTACTGCTGAACCATAGCATTTACGTATGCATCGAGTGTACCATATTTGGTAACCTCACTAGGATTCTTAATACCATAGTTGCGCCATGCAGTAGCGTGCAACATCTCAGTCTCTGAATCAGTTGCAGTCTGATAGTTGTTGTATGCGAAGTATGAAAGACCAACGCTTGCCTTGAAGTTTGATACCATCTGGCCAGCTTTACCCTTCTTGGTTGTAATGAGAATAACACCGTTTGATGCACGTGAACCATAAAGTGAAGCGGCAGCGGCATCCTTAAGAATAGTGATTGACTCAATATCTGAAGGATTGAGGAACTGCATTGAAGTGGTTGACATGTTACCTGAAGACCAGTCACCGCTTGTAGCAGCAATACCGTCGATTACATACAAAGGCTGGTTGCCTGCATTGAATGAACCGAATCCACGGATACTGATATCAGCCTCTGAACCAGGAGCACCTGAATAAGAACCTACCTGTACGCCAGGAGCCTTACCTGCAAGGACATTCTCAAAAGATGCTACAGGAGCATCCTTCAACTGTGACTCCTTGACAACTGATGCGGATCCAGAATATGAACCCTTCTTTACAGTACCATAAGCAACAACCATAACATCGTCAAGTAACTCGGTTTCACCCTTAAGAGTTACATTAATGACTGTCTTGCCGTTTACTGGAACGTTCTGTGTGGTGAAGCCCATCTGAGAGAAAATCAAAACTGCATCAGAAGCAGCCTTTACCTCAAATTTACCATTGTCATCAGTGAACACCAATGTCTTGGTTCCTTCCACCTGAACATTTGCGTACGGAATCGGAGTTCCGTCATCACCTGATACTACAGTACCAGTAATGGTTGTTTGCGCATAACAGAATACAGTTGTAAAAACTGCAAGCGCAAAAAGCACAAATTTTTTCATAGAAATAATTTAAGTTAATAATTAGGTTTAAAAAATATAGTCAAATTATATATTTTGCCCCACAACAATAGCGAAGCATACAAAGTTATAAAAATAAAACAAAAGAAATCACCCCTTTTTAGATGATTTCTTTTGAAAAACCTTAAAAAAGCTGACTCTTTACTCTATTTCGGCCGGTTCAGCCTCATTTTTCCCAACGTACGAAACAATACTGTTATAAATATCCGGGAAAAATCTCCTCACATATATATATTCAGGCTTTTTCATCTCCATAAACTTGTATCTCTGCGAGACCCTCACCTTCCTGTTGCAGACCTCCTCCTTACTTGCAGGCCTGAGTTCAGGACGCCATACAAAACCTCTGAGCTTCTGCTCCTCATCCGGAAGATTGTAAACCGGAAGAGCATTGTTCTTTATATTCTCAATATATTTTATTCTCTCAACCTTTTTATTCCTGATTCTGGCGGAAATTATCTTGGCCTCCTTCTGGTTCATTATTGTAATAATGGAATCCTCCCGGAGGTAGGCATTGAGCGAAGATCCACCAAGCGCATCAAAACGGCAGAGTTCATTATTATTGAAGAAACCTACCATCTCAGTTCCCTTTATCTGGTTGAAATGTGTGGAGTCCTCCATTGAGGCAATGAAGGCATTTGAAATCATATTCGCCTTGAAGAGCTTTCCATTGAGAAAAAGCACCTGCATACTGTCGGCCGTAAGCTGATGTTTCTCCTCACTCCAGAGGATAGGTTCAACATAGAGTCTTGCTATTGAGTCAACGCCGGTATATACCAACGAATCACACCTGCCCTGTGCATCGCCCTTGAACATCCTCACGTTGTTCCACGCATCAACGAAGAGAACCTTACTCGTATCTGCAGGCACAGCTGCGGAGCTGTCTGCAACAACTACGGATGAGCTGTCCGAAGCAATAGGCGCCATTACCGGAAGAGAAGGCAGCGAATCGAGCGGAACAGGAACGGAATCTGAGACCGCCTCACCTGAATGAGCGTTCATTTTTGCCTTTTCAAGTGAATCTTTCTCTGCAAAAGTTGCAGGTCCCTGGGGCGTATTCAGTCTCTTCATTGCCTGCTTGAATGCCTCATGCTTACGCTGTGCATCCGCCTCAGAATCACCTACCGGATCCCTCATGGCCAACTCCCTTCTCTCCAAAGCGGCAGAAACCATAGTTTCATCCAGCAAGCAACGCTCAATTGCATAGAAATGTATGGTATCAGAGGCTACATATGCTGTATCGGGGATATCCCCCTCCATTCCGTATGAAAGAATTGACGGATTTTTTGTAAGCAGCACATCAAGAGGACTCTTTTTGTAAAGGGCATCATCAGCAAAGAGTATTGTTGACTGTGTAGTATCGGTAACCTGTATATTATTTACAAGATGGGCGCACTCCCTCTCCTTCCAGTAGGTCATGTCATCGGCCCAGAGTTCACGCTCAGGCGTAAGTATGTACCCATTACGCGTAAAATGAAATATTGAGCTGTCCCTATCAATGAGTCCCTCATCTGTAAAGAGTATGTTCTCCCCATTCCATGCAGTGGTTCTCTCCCCAAGCCCTATTGTATTATTTCTTGAAAGGAAGGTTATTTCATCGGACTTTATTGCCGTTGAATCTGTATAGGCAGCCACACTGTCAAAGAATCGGAACTTTCTCTCCGCCGATATATACTCTCCTTCGTTGCTCTCAATTACCGCCCCATCTTTGTTTTTCATGGCACCACCACGATAGAATCGCGCGGTGCTGTCTTTTGTGTTGTAATCGAGAAAATGAGTGTTGAGCACATTCCCATCACGGTCAAAGAGCGAAACCAGCGTGCCCCTCACCTGAACAAGTGAGGAGTCAACAATATATTTCATTCTATCGCCGGTGAGAGAGGTTTTGTCCTGGATTACCTGAACATTCCCAAGGGCATCGATTTCATTCAGGAGAACGTTCCAGACTGCGGAGTCGCAATCGAGATATGTATTGTTGTGGAAAAAGCGTGCCGGACCCTTGACCTTTCTGAAACTGACTCCGTCAATCTCCTCAAGATGTGCGGAAGAGGCATAAATGAGCGTAACGAGAGAGTCCCTCCCCCTCTCCTGAGCACTTATTTGGGAAAGCGAAAAGAATAGAAGCAATACAAGAAATATCGCCCTTATTTTATCCATCCCTTCTTCTTGAATTTGCACCCTTTGAAGAGGTCATCAACAAAGATGAAATTTTCAGCCTGCTTCTCTTCAATGAACTTGTCAATTGCCTTTTGGGCATTGTCCTGATTGGCAACCTCCTGTATAACCATGAAATCGTCATTTATGTTTGCCACATGTGAGTCAAGGATGCTCTCAAGCCTTAGAATCTTGTATATGAGGTTTCCCCTGCCCTCATTGTCAAGTGACTCTATAGGCTGAGAAATCTCACCTGGTTTGAGATTCTTTATGGCATTGTAATCAGCAGGTTTCAGCTGGTCCTTTTCAAAGAAACTTGCACCGGTATTCTCATCTATCATCACACCCTTGTTCATAGCTGACTTCAACTCATACGAATATGCGAAGGCTGCGCGTTCAAAAGTGAGGCTGTCGGCCAGAATAAGCGTTTTGAGGCTGTCGAGTGTCTTGAAAGCCTTTTCTCTCTCGGTTGCCGGGAACTCCGGTTTTATAAGAATATGGCGGGCATTGAACATGTCGCCGTTCCTCTCAATCATCTGAATGATATGGAATCCGTCAGGCGTCTCCACCACCTGTGAAATCTGTCCCGGTTTGAGTGACATTGCAGCGTCCGAGAAAGCAGGCCAATAGAGTGACTTCGGAGCCATTCTCAACTCCCCTCCTCGCTGTGCGCTTCCAGGATCTTGGGAATATATTCTTGCCAATGTTGAGAATCTCTCTCCATTGAGGATTCTGTCCCTGAATTCGAGGAGTCTCTCACGTGCTGCAAGATTCGCCTCCTTCTTCGATGGATAGAGAACAATCTGGCTTATTTTGTACTGTGTTGAGACAATTGGCAATGAATCCTTATCGACCCTGCGATAGAATCTCTCAACCTGACTTGGGGTAAGTGTGCCTGCATCTCCAACTATTTTCTGCTGCATCTGCTGGGTGAGCGTGCTCTCCTTGAGCACATCACGCCAATCGGCTTTCAACTTGTGAACAGGCTTGCCGAAATACTCCTCCACCTCCTTTTCTCCGCCAAGTGTGGCAATTGCATTATTGACTCTATCTTGAAGTTCAAGTTCAACGTTGTCTTCAGCCACCTTCAGCGAGTCAACTCTTGCCTGTATGAGCATGAGTTTCTGAGTAAGAAGATTCTCAAGGATCTCACACCTTACATTCTGTTTGGAAATGACTCCCTGCGCCAGCATCATCTGGACCTCATTCTCAAGTTGGGAGAGCATAATGGCCTCATTTCCAACCACCGCAATGGTTTTGTCAACAAGTCCTCCGCTATACGTCTGAGCATAGGCGCTGATGCCTGAAAATATTGCCAGAATGGCAAGCAAACGTCTGAAAATCTTCATCTCAAATTAAATAAACATCAAAGCCGGATATCCCATTTTCGTGCCAAAGGCAAACCGGATATAAATTAAATCTATCTGCTGTAGTTTGGAGCCTCACGGGTAATGGTGACATCATGAGGATGGTTCTCCATAAGGCCTGCAGAGGTTATTCTCACGAACCTGGCGCTGCCCAAAGCCTCTATGTTCTTTGCACCGCAATAGCCCATTCCGGCTCTCAAGCCACCTACAAGCTGATATACAACCTCAGAAAGGGTTCCCTTGTATGGTACCTGAGCAACTATTCCCTCTGGAACAAGTTTCTTGATATCCTCTTCCATATCCTGGAAATACCTATCCTTTGACCCCTTCTGCATAGCCTCAAGGGAGCCCATACCCCTGTATGACTTGAATTTCCTTCCGTTAAGAATGATTGTCTCTCCAGGTGACTCCTCAACTCCAGCAAAGAGAGAGCCCGCCATAATAGTGCTGGCTCCTGCAGCCAAAGCCTTGACAATATCTCCTGAATAACGGATTCCGCCATCGGCAATAATTGGAATGCCCTTATCTTTAAGCCCCTCACTTGCAAGCATAATTGCTGTAAGTTGCGGTACGCCTACTCCTGCAACCACTCTTGTTGTGCATATTGAACCAGGCCCTATACCAACTTTGACTCCATCTACTCCGCACTCGGCAAGAGCAAGGGCTGCCTCCTTGGTTGCAATGTTTCCGGCAATGACATCAAGATGAGGGAAAGCCTTCTTTATCTCTTTGATTATTTTCAGGACATAAACCGAATGTCCGTGTGCAGTATCAACAACAACAGCATCAACATCAACAGAAGCGAGTTTTTCCACCTTCTGAATGGAGTCAGACCCAACACCTACGGCAGCTGCTGTCATAAGCCTTCCCTTGCTGTCCTTGCTTGCCTTAGGATTGTCCTTAACCTTAGTAATATCCTTATATGTAAGAAGGCCCTCAAGGTGACCATATTTGTCAACTACAGGAAGCTTCTCTATTCTATACTGCTGAAGGAGTTCTGTTGCATGTGCAAGATCCGTACTGCGTGTAGTGGTAATGAGATTCTCCTTGGTCATAACATCGGCAATCCTGCACTTGACATCAGTAACAAAACGCAAATCCCTGTTAGTGACAATTCCAACTAGAATATTTGAATCATCAACAACCGGGATTCCTCCAATATGGTTTTCACTCATGAGCTTGAGAGCATCTGCAACAAGCTGGTCACCCTTTATGGTAACCGGATTATATATCATTCCATTCTCAGCCCTCTTCACTCTCTTCACATGCTCCATCTGCTGCTCAATTGGCATATTCTTATGAATTACGCCTATTCCACCCGCCCTGGCCATTGCAATAGCCAGATCTGCCTCCGTCACGGTGTCCATAGCCGCTGAAACAATAGGCGACTGAAGAACAATATTCCTTGAAAAACGAGTGCTTACATCAACATCTCTTGGAAGGACCTCACTTCTTGCAGGAACAAGAAGCACATCATCAAATGTAAGCCCCTCAAATGCTATTCTTTCCGATAACTGCTGCATATGAAAAATGTTTATAATCTACAAAAATAACAATTATTTTATTTATACAACACGCCTTGCCTTGTATTCCTAGCCTCAAGCCTGCTCTCAAGCATCCTCAGCAACTCCGTATTCCTGATCAGTCCCCAGGGCGTTTCTCTGACGAATCTTGGCGGAACTTCCCCCGCAAATCTCTCAATGAAGAGATCCGGTCGGAGTCTTTCCAGAATATCAATGAAAAAGTCTATGTATTCCTCCAGAGAGAAGGTTACGAAATCCTCCGGTCGGTTGTCGTGTTCACGCTCCATTGCCGTTCCCTTAACGAACTGAAGCTGGTGGAATTTAACACTATCGACAGGTAGTGAATTAATAAGGGAGGTCTGGTCAAGCATCATCTGCCGGCTCTCTCCGGGAAGCCCAAGAATAAAATGCGCTCCGGTTCCTATTCCGCGCGCATGCGTCTGATCAACCGCCCACTTCGCCTGTTCAAAAGTGTGGCCACGGTTAATTCGGTTCAAAGTGGAGTTGTAGCAGCTCTCTATACCGTACTCCACAATGACAATCTTCTCCTGCGCCAACCTGGCCAGATAGTCAAGTTTGCTCTCATCAACACAATCGGGCCTTGTGCCTATGACAATGCCCCGCACCTTCGGGTGCTGAAGAGCCTGCTCATAGACCTCCTTTAGCTTTCCAAGTGGTGCGTACGTATTTGAATATGGCTGGAAATAGGCGAGAAAGTCATTGCAGTTCCTGTAGCGTCTGCTGTGAAACTCTATTCCCTCCTCTATTTGCTCCGCCACAGATTTTTCCGGCGTGCTGTAACCGGGATGGAATGCGTCGTTGTTGCAGAATGTGCACCCTCCTCTTGAAATTGAACCATCCCTATTAGGACAAGTGAAGCCGGCATCAATCACAATTTTTTGAAGCCGGCAACCATATTTTTGCTTGAAATATCCTACGAATGTGTTGTATCTGCCCATAGTCAGACCTTCTTGCTGTCAACTATATCAAAAACCTTCACTTTGAATACAGCCTTCTTCACTGTTCCATCTCCAAGCAGCGGAGCGTGCGCATCAGATGGGAATATTACAACAAAATTCCCGGCTCCGAGGCTTACATAGTTGTCAGGAACGTCATTGGCAAGAAAAGCAATATCCTTTTCATCGTCATACTTCGCATCATCCTCAATGCAAAGCGACCTGTCCTTGATGCCAAAGGTTTCAATTCCATCTATGACAACGTGTATGTCTATGTAGGAGTCATGTATCTCCATTGGTGCCGATTCTCCTCTAAGGGGCTGGGTAGATATTGTCACATAGACATCCCTGCCTGAAATCTCATACTTTCCATCATCCATTGCAGAGAGGTCATTTGAGCGGAGAAAGGTGTAAACCTTGTCGAAGTTCTTGTGGAAGCTCTGATATTTCTCAAAGCTTTTTACTGAATCAAGTATCATATTCTTAAAATTAATGACCACCCTTTGAAGGATGGTCATTATGACTTTTCCTATTTGAAGAAATATTATTTTCTAAGACCAAGGGCCTTAACAATGCTTCTGTATCTCTCAATGTCAGTCTCCTTAAGATAATCAAGAAGTCTACGTCTCTTACCTACAAGACGGAGAAGAGACCTCTGTGTGTTGTGGTCCTTCTTGTTCTCTTTAACGTGGCTTGACAAATGGTCGATACGGTAGGAAAATAAAGCAATCTGGCTCTCTGCTGAACCAGTGTCTGTATTAGACTTTCCGTACTTGCCGAAAATCTCTTGCTTTTTGTCAGGTGATAAATACTCTGCCATTACGCTAAGAATTGATTTGTTATTAAATATTTAATCCCTTATTAGTAAAGGGAGTGCAAAGATATATCTTTTTATTGAAAATGCAATACCATTACCAGTTTCTGCGAAGAAACTGATGGCTTCTCTCAAGCCTGAGAAGATTGTCACGGCACTTTCTGGCATCTGTTCCCAAAGCCCTTGAAACCAGGTCGTAGAAATATTTACTATGGTTCATATAGACCAGGTGACACAGTTCATGCACAATAACATAGTCACAATAGAGCTTTGGAAGCCTTATAAGATGCATACTGAGGTTTATGTTCCTCCTCGATGAGCAACTGCCAAGGTTCGTGCTGTTGTCCTTTATGGAGAGCCTGTTGTAACTGAACGGATTGCTTATTGCTCCACCCACTTTTGGGTCAGGTATCTGCATAGTGGAATTCATCCTTGCCGAGTGATACTCCAAACGTTCTTTGAGAATAATCCTTGCGCGCTCCTTAATCATTCCAAGTTCACGTTTGGTAAGAGAGGAGTATGGGACTTTGAATGAGAAGATATTCCTTTCCGGGTCACTGCCCTCACCCTGCGAGAAGCCTCCATACGACTCCCCATTCAATGACGAGAGGAACAAATCCTCCTTCTGTTGCCTTATCTCCGCTCTTTTCTGGATTTTCTCCTCCTCCATTATTTTCTTGAGGCTTACATCAACAAACCTTTTCCTTATGACACGCGCATTCTTGTCAAGGAAACTCATTACAATGCTGGCAGGACATAGAAAAGGAAAGGTTACAACAACCCCTTGAGGGGATATTGTAACCTTGATCTTTCTGGAACGGATATTTCGCTTGAGCAGGACTTTGCCTATTACCTTATGCTCAATGAGTTGCGACATACCCACGGCGAAATTATTTTGTAAGTCCGCTGATTCTCTGGAAAAGTTCGTCTGTTGAAGCAAGAAGTTTCTGGTTCACCTGTTTGAAGTGAGCCTTTGCATTATCTCTAGGATAATTAGCTATTTGCTCAAACATATTCTCGCCAAGTGCCATTGCATCCTCTATGATTGCAGCAGCCTCCTGGTCCTTCTTGCCCGGATGAAGGCAGAGGAAAGTATAACAGTCTGAGATTACCTCGTTAACGAAGAAGAGAACATCCTTTTTCGCTGATCTTAAATTTGCCATATCTTATTACTTTTTTAATTGATTATCTATTGATGCATTATTTGCTCCATATTTCAGGATTAGCTTTGTAGAGTTTTTCAACAGACCAGATTGTCTTGCCGCAATCTACATTTCCAATAATTCTGGCAGCCCTTTTAAGGCGTTTTGAACCTGAATAGTAGTTAGGGTCCTCAGGAATGAGAGAATTGATCTTTACCATTCCAGCCTCATGAATAAAAATGCCGTCACCGATATAGATACCCACGTGTGATATTCTGTCACGATTCCTTCCAAAGAAAATAAGGTCGCCCATCTGAAGATTTGCAAGCGCCTCCTTTGTGTAAACACTGTCAACAGCATACTTGTCAATATCTACATCGTCACCTGTCTTGCACTGCTGGGAAGCATCCCTCCTGAGAACGATACCATTCAAATAGTATACATATTTTGAGAATCCGCTGCAGTCAAGCGCCTTTATTGAACTTGCCGCCCACATATATGGAACTCCCACCATTGTCTTTGCTGTTGCAATGATATTTTCAGGGGTAGGGTTGCGGCTTGCAAGCCACTCGTCAAAGCTTTTGAGTTCAGATGCAGGAAGATATCCCTCTCTGCCGTCAGCCAGACCAACCTTCCACCAGTTACCCTGCTTTCCAAGGTCAAGAAGCACATCACCAAGAACTGCATCGCATACCTGTTGTGATGTTGCAGAAGGCTCCTCCTTTACATCAGAATATTTTACATTAAGAACCACCTTTGGAGCAGCAGTATATTTTTCGAACTCCTCAGCAGTCAAATGGGCAATTGTAGAGGAAGAAACCCAAGCGTGATATCCCTCCGGGGTAACAGCCAATGTCCAACCATCCTCATTCATAAGTACCTTGAGAGGAGCTCCCATAAGGCATTGTGTTGCAGCCTCTGAGGCGTAATCGCCTTCATTTCTGAAATTGACTACAGACTGTGATGCAACTGCATAAATCTTTCCTTCGAGATCCTCTGCGTCAGGAATGAGTTTATAATCAACATCATCGAATTTGAGGTTGCTCTTCTCCAAAGCAACTTTCATTGAATCAAGGGCCTGTGGAAGTGTAGAAATAATATTTACCTCCCACTTGCCATCCTCATCCTGATCTATGTCAGCAATGAAAACATTATCTCTGCTATCGGGTACGAAGACCGATTTCACGCCCTTTGCAACCTCTTTGAAAGATGCCTCAATAGAATCAGGGCAATTTGAGCAGCATGCAGAAATCAACAATCCCATTGCTGCAAAAGAAAGAATCCTTTTCATTATGAACAAAATTTATGCAAAGATATAAAAAAAGGTCCTAAAGAAAAATCTTCAGGACCTTTGGAAATTGGCGACTACCTACTCTCCC
>DCHN01000065.1 GCA_002315995.1 Bacteroidales bacterium UBA1751
CTCCCCTCCCCTCTTTGGCATTCGCTGAACCTCCAGCGATAGTATATTCAACTCCTTCATGACCTCTGGCACCGTTGATGGTATCATGCCCAAATCCTCACCGCAGGCAACCATTGAGGATGCGCCGAGCAAAGCAGGAAGGCGTTTGATTGCCTGCTGCTTCCAGAAGAAGTCGTTGCGGCCGTAGAAGTAGTTGTAATAGATGCCAAGATACTTCTCTCTGAACTTATCACACAGCAAGCTCATCTTCAACTCAATATCAGGAGATATTTTTGGATGCCACCTGCTCCCCTCAATAACGAAGAGTTCCGTGAGAAGTTTCTTCTTTTCAGCTTTTGAAAAGAGGTTTCCTGCAGTTGAGAAAAGCGTGTCAATATCATCCTGTACAAGTGCCAGGGATGGGTTAAAATAACCCTCAGTACCATCTGCCGCATTGAGCGGAACCTCCCAAATTCTGAAGAAGCCAAGTATGTGGTCTATGCGATAGAAGCTGAAGTATTGCGACATATGGCGCAGACGCTCTCTCCACCACTTGAATTTCTCCGCCTCCATTGCATCCCAATTGTATGTAGGGAAGCCCCACATCTGTCCTGTGGCAGAAAAAGCATCCGGAGGTGCACCAGCCTGAGTATCGAGGTTAAATAGTTCTGGGTGTGCCAGTGCATCGGCGCTGTTGCGGCTCACCCCAATAGGCAAATCGCCTTTAAGGAAAACTCCCTTGCTGTGTGCATATTCAACGGCATCTCTGAACTGAAAGTGCGCTATGTACTGTATGAATTTTATGAACTTGCGATAGTATATCTCCAACTCAATATCCTTCTCCACATCCACATCCTTCTCTATACCATTCTCCACATCCATATCCTTCCCCACATCCACATCCATATCCACATCCATATCCTTCTCTATACCCTTCTCCATATCCACATCCATATCCATACCAACACTTGCATCCTGGCCCACACAACCCTTCGGTTGACTCTTTTCCCCTAAAGACGTACCGACGCAACATTTTGCCTGCATCCCTGCATAATCCTCCAACCAATATTTATTTGCTGAGCAGAACTGCCTGAATGGTTCCGAGCCAATGACATTATCTCCACTCTCCTTGAAAATTCTCTCAAGCAGAGCAATCTTCCAACGGAAAACCTCTTCATAATTCACTTGCCTATGCGAATTCAACCTATGTTTGAGTTCACTGAACCTTTCACTGCTTCCAAGCATTCTTAGGGTTCTGTCAAACCATTCATTACTCTCCAGGCTATCATTACTATGCAAGCTACTTCTACTCCCCAGGCCATCCATATCCCCTACTCCACACATGTCACCTCCGTCCATACCAATCTTGTCACCTCCCACCATACCTCTCATGTCATCTCCAGCCCTGCAAAAGCGCGAAACTGCATCTTCAAGATTAATGAATATAGGGTGAAGGGCAAAGGCCGATACAGCGTTATATGGGCACACCTCCTTGAGCTCCAGACCGATTGAGGTATCGTTCACAGGCAGAAGCTGAATAATCTTCTGTCCGGTTGCAGCAGCCCAGTTAACAAGCAACTTCAAATCCCGGAATTCTCCACATCCAAAGCTGATGTTGCTTCTCAGTGAGAACAATGGCACAGCCGTTCCTGCGAATCTGGCAGGAGATGCTGCTCCCATGTTCGAAGCATACAATCCACTATCACAGTGGAATAAAGAAAATATAGAAGGGTGTTGAGCCAATTCAGGAGCATCGCTCCACTCCAGTCTCAGCGAAATTCCTTTGAAAAGCCCTGAAAGCAGCAGGGTATGGCCCGTCCACTCAGTGCGTTCATGCGCGCCGTTGTTCTCAACCTCAAAATGAAAATAAAGGGCGCCATCCTTCTTGAAAAGATTCTGGGTGTCAATGCATATTGCCCAAACTCCGTTTGAAGTATAAACCATAGGGAACATTTTTCCGGCGCTGACCAGAAAAAGGTTCTCTCCCCATTGGGTAAAATACTCTATTGTAAGCTCTATTTGCATGAATCAATAATTATGATCTCCTTATGCAATAACAAGCACTGAGCTACAGGTGCCGGAAGTGCAATTATTTTCCTGCAACGGCATCTATTTCAACAAGTGCTCCTTTTGGAAGTGCACTTACCTGATAACATACTCTTGCTGGAGCTGCCTCAGGGAAATATGTTGCATATACTGCATTCATAGCAGCAAAGTTGCTTATATCATTGAGAAGAACCGTTGTCTTTGAAATGTTTGAATAATCAAGTCCGGCCGCCTTGAGAATTGCTCCAATATTGTCAAGAGACTGCTTTGTCTGAGCCTCAATAGAAGCAGGCATATTACCTGTTGCAGGATCTACAGGAAGCTGTCCCGATACGTAAACTGTTCCGTTGAGTTCAATTGCCTGTGAATATGGTCCAATTGCTGCAGGCGCATTTGGTGATGCTATAACTTTTTTCATTCTATTAAAAATTTTTGAAAATGTGAAGTTCAAAGATACCTATTTTCCAAGTTTCTTCCTTATTGAAGCAGGTATGGCATCCTTATGTACGAGAATGCCTATTGAGCGCATCTGAATGTAGCTGCGTGACATATATACGTAGCCTCCGGTAATGGTGTTCTGCTCTGGGCCGAACGAATCCTTGACCTTGTAGAAGATTGTTCCCTCCTGATCCTTTGATATACCTGTAATGTGCATTGCGTGGTAATCAAGAGTTTTGAAATCTTCATAATCCTGCTGCCTGTTCTCCTGTGTTACAACCATTTCCGGATACTTCTTCTCAAACTTAACAGCCTCCTCAAAATATTCTGGTGCAGGGTTAATTGCAATTCCCTTGCTGCAGCTGCAACATCTGCGTGTCAAATCTCCGTTCCAACAAACAGTATAACCGTTCTTTATGGAGTTGTCTATTATTTCCATAAATTCATCAAGAGGAACATTCCAGAATTTCCAGTTGTTCCAATTGTCAGGCCACTCAACATCAACCTGCTCATAGAACGGATGGTGTGTCACCGATGTGAGAACAACATAGTCTTCTAGAATTGTATCAAAGCCAAGCTCCTTTGCAAAAGATTTGGCAGTGTAGCTCTTGCCGTTATATTCGAATGTCTGAGGCAACTTGCCCAAATAGATGTCAAACATACTCTCAACCAACTTGTAGTACTCAGGACTTCTGTGATGCTGGGCAACTGCAACGCCGTTTATTGCATGAACGAACCTGTTCAGTTCACGATGATTGTGCTCTTTGGAGTCGTAGTTAATGCCGTTGTAAGCCTCCTCGGGAACAATTCCGTATTTGTCTATCCACTGAAGCACGTGTGGAGTGAATGCTCCCTCCTTGAGATTTCCTTTTCCCTCGCGCATATAGTCATTGGCCATACGTTCAATGTAGTTGTGACGGACAATGAACATCTCCGAGAGATTGTACTCCCCCTTACCCTTTCTTATGAGTTCAGATTCAAGGAAAGAGATGGTTGAATGGCACCAGCAGGTACCCGTTTCAGCCTGATTCTTCACGCTTGTTGCAGGAAGGTCATAAACCGGAGTGAACTTATAGAGTTCAAGAGGTTTACCCTGTGCACTCACGTTGTTATTTGAAAGAAGAGCTGAACAGAATAAAGCTGTACCAGCCAGAATTGCAGTAAATTTCATAATTGTCATCTGGATTATGCAGAGGGTAACATCAAAAGCATTAACTCCGTTCACAATGTCATGTGAGCGGAGCTAACTGTTAATTAATACTGTTAATACACCCCTCTCAAGGTTTCAACTACTAATAATTCTCAGCGTTAACCTCAAAATATGCCTGTGGATGGTTGCATACAGGACAAACCTCTGGAGCATTTGTTCCAACCATGATGTGGCCGCAGTTACGGCACTCCCAAACTTTAACCTCGCTCTTTGCAAAGACCTCAGCCATTTCAACATTCTTCAAAAGGGCACGGTAACGCTCCTCGTGATGCTTCTCAATGGCAGCAACCATACGGAACTTCTTTGCAAGTTCTGTAAAACCCTCAGCCTCAGCTGTTTTTGCAAATCCCTCGTACATATCTGTCCACTCATAGTTCTCACCATCGGCAGCAGCCTTGAGGTTCTCAGCTGTAGTTCCTATGCCATTAAGCTCCTTGAACCAGAGTTTAGCATGCTCCTTCTCATTGTCAGCAGTCTTCTGGAAGAGAGCTGAAATTTGCTCAAATCCATCCTTCTTTGCCCTAGAAGCAAAATAAGTGTACTTGTTTCTTGCCTGTGATTCACCAGCAAAAGCTGCTTCCAGATTCTTCTCGGTCTGGGTTCCTGAGTACTTTGTTTTCATATTTTCGTAGAATTTAAAGTTAAATACTTATTAATGTGTATCGTTAGATGATTATAAATGTATATCGTTAAATGGTTATAAATGTATATCGTTAAATGTATTAAAGCAAATATTAAACGTACAACATCAAACGATTAAAGTTTAACGATTCTAAATTAGAATAATTTTAATTAAGAGCAAATATAGAAAGAATTTTCTTAACGATGTTCATCATTTGGCCACAAAAGTGGGGTGTTTTGTGGCCGTTTGGGCTCCGAGAAGGTCATTTGGCCACAAAAAGGGGTG
>DCHN01000024.1 GCA_002315995.1 Bacteroidales bacterium UBA1751
GCAATGGGCTCTCTGACTCCTGTAATAAGCTCTTGGGGAAGCGAGTGGCACGGGCTTGAGGCTCTGTGCAACTTCCGCAACTGGCTCTTTGGATTCATGCTTGTATTCCTTGCACAGACTCTCGGCAGCCTTTATATGCTTAACAACATAGATGACCAGGAGCTTACGGCAAAAATCAGAGGTCGCTTCAAGACAATAGCCCTCTGCTTTGTAGTATTCTTCCTTGGAACAGCCTACACTCTTCTTACATCTGAAGGTTATGC
This sequence comes from Bacteroidales bacterium UBA1751, assembly GCA_002315995.1. Taxonomy (GTDB): domain Bacteria; phylum Bacteroidota; class Bacteroidia; order Bacteroidales; family UBA932; genus Egerieousia. Next base: position 264 of record DCHN01000024.1, read on the forward strand.
TGTTGACGCACAGGGCGTTGTTTCACTTGAACCATACAAGTATCTGCACAACTTCCTTCAGATGCCGGCAGTGCTTGTAATGTTCCTCGTTGGCGTGGTGTTGGTTCTGGTAGCAATAGCTGCAGGACTCTTCTGCAACGGAACCACTTGTTGCTGTAAAGGAAGGTGTAGGGCTACAACAGAAAGCTGCGACCAGCAGACTGACGCAGTTGCAACGGAGAACGGGAGAATGTGTTATAGAAGAGCAATATGGCCTGCAGGAATTGGCACCGTACTGGTTGTAATAGCACTCTTTATGGTGGCCGGATACAACGGAACAGCATACTATCCATCGTACAGCAACCTGCAGAGCTCACTTACAATAACCAACAGCTGCTCAAGCGAGTTCACACTCAGCGCAATGGCAATTGTTTCACTTCTTATTCCATTTGTGTTGGCTTACATTGCATACGCATGGTACAAGATAGACAGGAAGTCAATTACAAAGAGTGAGATTTCAGCCTCTGAGGAACTATACTAGAATCTGGGTGCTCATAAATTACACGGCTTTACACGAATAAAAACGGTTTGAAATGGTTTACCTTATAATAGCGGCAGTAAGTGCATCCCTCTTTTCAATAATTATGAAAATAGGGCAGAACCTGAAGAACGATGGCAGACACATCATCTTCATAGGTTATCTCTTTGGAGCAATTGTAACATCTGCACAGATACTTTATACAGTTTATTTCAACAGCTCTGAAGCACCTGCTGCCGCCTGGGAACCATATATATTGCCATTCGAGGGTCTGATGTTCTCCCTCCTTCAGGGCTTCCTTTTCCTCGCCGGCTTTGTGCTTCTAGACATATCCACCTGGCGAAACGGCGTAGCACTCAGCACTGTGGCGGCACGAGCATCTCTTATACTTCCGGTGATCTTCAGCTGGTTGCTCCTTTCGCAGCCCGCTCCGGTATGGTATCCGGTTATAATGGTAATTGTGGCAATGGCATTGATAATACTGCCGGGCAGCTTCCAGCAGCACAAGGAGTATGAGCAGGGAGTGACCACCTCCACCATGTCCCATCTCAACCTGAGCGATAGTGAATATCAGGCGCGGCTCAACAAGCGCAGGCGCGTTCTTGCTGTTCTGGTGCTTATATGGGTCTTTCTTGTATCCGGAGTATCTGACTTCACCTTGAAACTTGTGCAGAATTCGGTTGATTCTTCGCTTGGGGAGGAGGTGCGAGTATGCAGGCTCAATTCGCTCACGGCAATGATATTCATAATGAGCGCACTGCTCTCATTCATCTATTGCCTGATGCCGGGAAAGAAGATTCCGTTCAAGAAATCAAACTGGAAAACGGTGCTTGCCGGCTCTGCTCTTGGCATAGTTAACATAGCTTGCACCAGCTGCATTCTGCGTGCACTGAATACAATACCTACACACGTATTCTTCCCGCTTTACAACATATTCATTGTTATTATTGCCACTCTGGTTGGAGTATTCTGCTTCAAGGAGAAACTCAAATGGCTGCAAATAGCAGGTCTTGTATTGGCTGTTGTTGCAATAGCCCTGACAATATAGGGTGAGGTCTTCCGGCTGGAACGTTATTAAACAGATAAGCCCGGTCTGCAATTCGCAGATCGGGCTTGAAGTGTCGAGAAGACGTGACTCGAACACGCGACCCCTACGTCCCGAACGTAGTGCGCTACCAACTGCGCTACTTCTCGAAAGAGTTCTCAAAGGTAGTTCAAATATGCCAATCTTATACAAAAGGCGTGAAATAATCGTTGGCACACAATTTGTCAAATCTATCGGCAGGTAGCAGAAAAATCACTAAACCGAGTAAAATTTAGAATAGTATGAAACCGAACATGAAAAAAATGATGGCTGTTGTTTGTGCGGCTCTGCTTTGCTGCACATTTTCAATTACAGATGGTTTTTCACAGGAGAAGCAGGATGCGCCCTATATTGAGGTGGCCGGCAGTGCTGAAATGGAGATTCTGCCCGATGAGATACTCCTCGATGTTGTTGTAAAGGAGAGAGACCTCAAAGGGGGAATGAAACTGGCCGATATGGAGAAGGTAATTGGCAGGGTGCTGGAGTCACAGGGTGTGGATGCCAAGGAGGCTTTGTCTATAAATGATGTAGATGCAGTACTGAGAAAGCGTGTTTTGAGGGCTGACGAGGTAAACGAGGTTCGTTATTACACCATAAAGCTTTCAAGTGCAACCCAGTTCGTCTCTGTTATTGATGCTTTGCGAAAAGAGGGAATCACCGAGATGACATTGAATAAGATCTCCCTTTCTCAGAAGAAGAAGGATGAGTGCAGGCTGGAGATTCTTGCCCAGGCTGCAAAAAGGGCAAAGGAGGAGGCTGGGACAATAGCGGCTGCTCTGGATGTCAAGTTGGGCAGGCCGCTTGTCATAAGGAATTCGTATGTGAATTTTAACAGTGGCGTATCAATGGTAAGAGTCTCCAACAAGGCTATGATGTCAGATATGATGGCCGCTGGGGATGAGTATATGCCGGAGCAGACATCGCTGGACTTCTCAAAGCTCACCGTTTCAGGCAATGTGAGCGTCAAGTATGAAATAGTGGAGAAGTAAGGTTGACATATGATGACAATAGAGAATGGTTTGAATTATTTGTGAAAGCTTGGAGTGTGTAAGAAATATTCTTACATTTGAGAAAAATATATTTTATGGCAAGAACTATGACTGTGGCACTAGGTCCACATTATGAAGAATTCATTCAATCGGCGATTGTTTCGGGAAGATACAACAACGCAAGCGAGGTTGTCAGAACTGCATTGCGCCGTCTTGAAGATGAAGAAGCCAGACTGGCAACTCTTCGTGCCGCTATAGATGAAGGAGATGCAAGTGGGGACGTGGTTGATTTCGACAGGGACGCATTCCTTTCGGAACTTAAGGCACAAAGAAAATAACAATGGCAAAATATATAATATCAGA
>DCHN01000057.1:0-169 GCA_002315995.1 Bacteroidales bacterium UBA1751
GGGTCGTTGGTTCAAGCCCAACTGGATCCACTCCTTAAAAATCAAGCACTTACAAAAATGTAGGTGCTTTTCTTTTTTACCCTTACTTGCGATTTACTTGCGATTTGCCCCTTATACTACAAGAGCAACCCCCACGCGGGTAAGGTTCATTGGCCGGATACGGGTGGCC
>DCHN01000057.1:356-3170 GCA_002315995.1 Bacteroidales bacterium UBA1751
CCGTGGGTGGCCATCGTTTTTAGAATTCAAAGGAGATGGTGGCGCCCCAGCGGGCAGGTTTTCCTTTGGCGAAGAATGGGTTCTGCATTGATACGAAGTAGTAGGCGTTGTACGCAGTGTCGGTGATGTTCTTGCCCCAGAACTCCAATGTTACAGCCCTGGCCGCGCCGTTGCTCTTTGTACCTATGTTCTTTGTGAAGAGTATGCTGGCGTTGAGAAGCGAGTAGAACTTCTGTTCAACAAGGTTCTCCTCATCCCAATAGATTTTGCCGGTGCCGTTCCACGAAGCGTTCAATGTGAGTTTTTCGAATACGGAACATACGTTGTTGAATGTGTACCCTGCCTCCGCATTCACCATGTTCTGCGGAACATTAGGCACCCAATTGCCCTTGTAATCCTTCAAACCATTGTGGTATTTTGTGAACTTGGCATTTGTGTAGCCATACGATGCACTTAGTCTCAAGTCACTCACCGGATAGTACCATGCTGCTATTTCGGCACCATAGCTGCGCGACTTGCCGGCATTGGTCATCATTCTGCCTGTTGTGGTACCCTCAGGAAATACCGTTATCTGCTGGTCGGTTATATTTATGTAGTAGAGTGCCACATTGCCGCCGAACGGTGCATTGGCACTGTTGTAATGCATTCCTATTTCGTAGTTCCAGCTATATTCAGGCTTGTATGTGACAATATCCTCAACCTTGTAGGAAGCCCCCGTAGCACTCCCTCCCATTCCGGCAGGCATGAGATTCTTCATCATCTCGTTCTGGAGAATGTCCGAGAACATCTGCGTGTTGAAACCTCCGGCCTTGAATCCGCGTGCAACCGATGCATATACGTTGCTGTTCTTTCCGAATCCATAAATGAGACTCAGTTTTGGAATAGGTGTGAACCAACTCCTGCTCAACTTATCTTTCAAGATAGTTTCAACTGTGGTATATGTGCGCTGCATTGGTTTGAGCATATAGCCTATTGAGTTGTAGCAGTCATAGTCAAATGATGTATGCTCGTAGTCGAGCCTCAGGCCGGCAACCAGTTTGAAGTTTCTGGCCATTTCCCACTCTATTTGCCCGAAGAGAGCTGCACTCTTTACAGGGGTTACAAAGCTGCTGAGCAGAGGCATGTTCTCCATATCTTCAAACTCAAGATTTGCCATTGGCATCTTGGTATGAATTGCGGCGTTTATATTGTCAAGTATGAGTTCTTTTATTCCATCCTCCCTGAATGTAACAGGTGCATTCATGTGGTTGTATTTGTAGAATCCGCTCAAGCCTGCCAGCCAATTGAGTTTACTGTTGCGGTTCTCATTGCTCTTGAGAAGAATCTCCTCGGTAATGACATTCTCTCTCTGGGCCTGGTTCATTATGAACATGCTCTTTGGGGTGAAGTCCTGGTCAAGAGTGAGGCAGTCGTCGAGATACTGCCAGCTGGTTGTGCTTGTCAGGGAGAAATCTTCGAACTTCCAGTTAAGCAGCACTGCATCGCTTACAAGTGTTCTTCGGTAAGAGCAGATATCGTTGTAGTTGGCTTGCGCAGTGGTGCCTGTTGCCGGGTCGTAAAGTCCGTAGGCATATCCGCCCTGTACATCTCTGGTGAATGAAACTATATTCTCAAGTGTGAAACGAGGGGTGAAAGCATATATGAATCTGCCTCTGAAAGCTCCGCTCTTGCCGCTGTCACATCTGTGTCCGTTGTATGCGTTGGTGAAGAAGCCGTCGGTGCTGCCATACCTTGCTCCAACGGAGAAGGCGGCCTTTTCAGATGCCTTCTGATATGTTGAGAGGAGTATGTCGTATGTGTTGGCGCTGCCATATCCCAGTTTGACTCTTGTGCCCTGATAGTCCATTGGGGAGAGTGTGTATATGTTCAATACTCCTCCTATTGTGTTTCTTCCGAAGAGAGTGCTCTGAGGGCCTCTGAGAAGGTCTATTCTGGAGATGTCCCAAAGGTCAGTGTCAAATGAGTTCTTGTTGAGCACTGGTACTCCATCTATGTTCAATCCTATTGCTGGGTTATCGATACGGCTTCCTATTCCTCTTATGTAGAGGCTTGAGGTCATCTTGGAGCCGTACTCCGGCATATAGAGGTTGGGGGCATAGCTTGCGAAGTCGGCAATGGAGCCAATGTGGGAATTCTCTATCTGCCTGGTGGGGGTGGAGAATGAAGAGACTGGTTCAAGCCTCAATTGCGATTTCACTTTTCCTGCAACCACCACTATTTCCTCAAGGTTCTCTTTTACGCTGGTTGTGTCGTTTGCGGCGTTCTGTGCAAGGAGCGTGCTTGAGAGCAGCATCAGAAGGGCCGGAAGAGCCAATAAAACTTTGTGAGCTTTCATAATTCCCTATTGATTTTTTGTAGTTGCAAAATTAGTGTTTTGGTTGTGGTGCTTCAACTATAAGAAGTTATAGTATTTGTGCCTTTCAATGTAAAATGTTGTACTTTTGTTGTGAGAAGTGAAGATTTCATGATTCCGAAGATTGCAATAATTGAGAACAATACGCTGAGTGCAATGTCACTCAAAGGACTTCTGTGGGAGATGTTTCCTCAGCTTGAGGTGGTTTCACTCAATGAAGTTGGGCAAATGGAGCAACTGCGTGGTGACCTTGTGGTGCACTGGTTTGTGAACTCTTCAATACTCTTCTCCTGCTCTAAGCAGTTTGAGTCAATAAAAGAGTCCGTGATTGCCCTTACATTAGGTCAGAACAGAATATTTTCCGATGCTGGGTACAAGACCCTTGATGTTTCTCTTCCGGAGAAGGATCTTGCCCGCGCAATATTGATGCTTCACCACACGGGGCATCCTGGAGGACATCC
>DCHN01000057.1:3229-6501 GCA_002315995.1 Bacteroidales bacterium UBA1751
GGCTATGGGTGCCCATGCGCATTTCGGAAACGATGAGGGGAAAATACTATCGCCGGTGGAAAAACTCTCTACTAGAGAGATAGATGTGCTGGTGCTTATGGTAAAAGGCCTGCTCAACAAGGAGATAGCATCCGAACTCAACATCTCACTGCCAACCGTTGTCTTCCACAGAAACAACATCTACGAGAAGTTAGGGACGCGCTCAATAGGAAAGCTGACCATTATGGCTGTAATCCACAACCTGGTTCCAGTTTCGGAAATCTGATGTAGGTATCCAACAAAGCAAAATCACCCTGCTCACAGTTATTGTGGGCAGGGTGGTTTCTTCGTATTATTGAGTTATAATATCAGACTTTGATTTCAACCTCAACACCTGATGGCAACTCGAGCTTCATAAGAGAATCAACTGTCTTAGGAGTTGAGCTGTAGATATCAAGGAGTCTGCGGTAAGAATTCAACTCAAACTGCTCTCTTGACTTCTTGTTAACGAAGGTTGAGCGGTTTACAGTAAAGATCTTCTTGTCTGTAGGAAGTGGAATAGGACCGCTTACAACAGCACCTGTAGCCTTTACAGTCTTTACAATCTTGTCTGCAGATTTGTCTACAAGAGCATGATCGTAAGATTTCAATTTTATTCTTATTTTTTGGCTCATCTTATTAATTTTTGACCAATTAACTAATCTTTTTATTCATCATCGGATGCCAATGACTTGTTGCCTGACTTCTCAATTACATCCTTTGCAAGGGCTGCAGGAAGTTCAGCGTAATGTGAGAATGTCATTGTGCTGGTAGCTCTACCTGATGAGAGAGTTCTGAGTATGGTTACATAACCGAACTGCTCTGAAAGTGGAACCTTTGCCTTGACAATTCTTGCATTTCCGTTTGAGTCCATATTTGTGATCTGGCCTCTACGTTTGTTCAAGTCACCGATTACATCACCCATATAGTCCTCAGGTGTTACAACCTCGAGAGACATAATAGGCTCCATGATTACAGGAGTTGCCTTTGGAAGTGCCTTGCGGAATGCCTGGCGTGCTGCAATCTCGAATGAAAGGGCATCTGAATCAACAGGGTGGAATGAACCATCCTTGAGGATGACCTTCATTGAAGTTACCTCGTAGCCGGCGAGAACGCCGTTTGCCATGGCAGCCTTGAAGCCCTTCTCAACAGCAGGGATGAACTCCTTAGGAATGTTACCGCCCTTAACCTCGTCAACGAACTGAAGTCCGGTAACTCCCTCGTCAGCAGGTCCGATTTCAACAAGGATATCTGCAAATTTACCCTTACCGCCGGACTGCTTCTTGAATACCTCCTTATGCTGTACTGTTGTCTTGATGGCCTCCTTGTAGTTAACCTGAGGTGCACCCTGGTTAATCTCTACACCAAACTCTCTGCGGAGACGGTCAACAATGATGTCAAGGTGAAGCTCACCCATACCGCTGATGACTGTCTGACCTGTTTCGGTATCAGATTTAACTGTGAATGTAGGGTCCTCCTCGGAAAGCTTGCCGAGTGCAATTCCCAACTTGTCAAGATCCTTCTGGGTCTTAGGCTCTACGGCAAGACCGATTACAGGATCTGGGAATGTCATTGACTCAAGAACTATTGGATGGTTCTCATCACAAACTGTATCACCTGTACGGAGCTCCTTGAAACCTACAGCGGCACAAATGTCACCGGCCTCTACGAACTCTATAGGGTTCTGCTTGTTAGAGTGCATCTGGAAGAGTCTTGAAACTCTCTCCTTCTTGCCTGAACGTGTGTTGAGAACGTATGAACCTGCATCGAGCTTGCCTGAATATGCACGCATGAATGCAAGTCTTCCAACAAATGGGTCAGTTGCAATCTTGAATACGAGTGCGCAGAAAGGCTCCTTTGAATTGGAGTTTCTCTCAATGGTCTCGTCTGTGTTAGGATCTGTTCCCTCAACTGCGCCCTTGTCGAGCGGTGATGGAAGATATCTCATAACAGCATCAAGAAGGAACTGAACGCCCTTGTTCTTGAATGATGAACCGCAGGTTACAGGAACGAGCTGCATGCTTACTGTGCCCTTCCTTATTGCGGTGATTATCTCCTCCTTGGTAATTGAATCAGGGTTGTCGAAGAATTTCTCCATAAGAGTATCGTCGAACTCCGCTGCAGACTCGAGAAGTTTCATTCTCCACTCCTGAGCCTCCTCCTTCAAATTATCAGGAATCTCTCTTACTTCATAGTTTACAAGTTCCTTGCTCTCCTGATCGTAGAAGTAGCCCTTCATTTCAATGAGGTCTACAAGACCCTGGAACTTATCCTCAGCTCCAATAGGAATAGCAATTGGAACTGCATTGGCTCCAAGTTTGTCTTTAAGCTCCTGCACTACGGCAAAGAAGTCCGCACCTACACGGTCCATCTTGTTAACGTATGCAATCTTTGGAACTTTGTATTTATCCGCCTGTCTCCAAACTGTTTCAGACTGTGGCTGAACACGGCCTACAGCACAGAATGTAGCAACGGTACCGTCAAGAACACGCAAAGATCTCTCAACCTCAACAGTGAAGTCAACGTGGCCCGGGGTATCAATAAGGTTAATCTGGTAAACCTGGTCATTATAGTGCCAGAAGGCGGTGGTAGCAGCTGAGGTAATGGTGATACCTCTCTCCTGCTCCTGAACCATCCAGTCCATAGTGGCAGCTCCCTCATGAACCTCACCAATCTTATGGGTCTTTCCTGTATAGAAAAGAATTCTCTCTGAAGTGGTTGTTTTGCCGGCATCAATGTGAGCCATGATGCCAATGTTCCTAGTAAATTTTAAATCTCTTGCCATTTATCTTAACACGGTACTAAAAACGGAAGTGTGCAAAAGCCTTGTTGGCCTCTGCCATCTTGTGCATATCCTCCTTTCTCTTGAAGGCAGCACCCTCATTATTGTATGCAGCCAGTATCTCTGCAGCTAATTTTTCAGCCATTGTATGTCCTGATCTCTTGCGTGCATAAAGAACCATGTTCTTCATAGCCAATGAAATTTTTCTCTCAGGACGTACCTCAGTTGGAACCTGGAAGTTTGCTCCTCCAACTCGGCGGCTCTTCACCTCAACCTGTGGGGTGATATTCTCCAAAGCTTTCTTCCAAATCTCCAGTGGAGCCTTGTCAGAATCTTTCATCTTCTCGCCGACCATGTCAATTGAGTCGTAAAAAATAGCATAAGCGATACTCTTCTTCCCCTGCAACATAAGATTGTTCACAAAACGTGTCACTGACACATCGTGATACTTAGGATCAGGAAGTAGAATCCT
>DCHN01000057.1:6515-13024 GCA_002315995.1 Bacteroidales bacterium UBA1751
TTTTAGGCTTCGTTTTTCTCATTTTCTTGAGTTTTTAAATGATTAATGACTTACTTCTTAGCTTTTGCAGCCTTTGGTCTCTTGGCACCATAGAGTGAACGTGACTGTGTACGTCCGTCTACGCCAGCAGTATCCAAAGCGCCCCTAAGAATGTGATAACGTACTCCTGGAAGGTCTTTTACACGACCGCCTCTTACAAGCACAATTGAGTGCTCCTGCAAGTTGTGTCCTTCGCCAGGGATGTAGGCATTCACCTCTTTCTGATTTGTCAACCTTACACGTGCAACCTTACGCATTGCAGAGTTAGGTTTCTTAGGAGTTGTGGTGTATACACGCACACAAACTCCACGTCTCTGAGGACATGCATCCAACGCAGGTGACTTTGACTTGATGTCAATAGCCTCCCTACCGTTGCGAACTAACTGTTGAATTGTAGGCATAATTAATTGTTAATCTTTTAATTATATTTGTTTACCCCCTTTTATGGGGGTTGCAAAGATACGGATTATTTGTCCAAATCCAAAAAAACTTTCAAGGCATCACGCAACTGAACATCTTCTTTTACAGAATATTCCACCTCTCCGGCAGAGTAGTGGTACTTGGCCACTATTTCCATTCCTATGATATGTGCCAATGTCTCACGGTTGTTCCTTATTGCCTCCTCCTTTGTTACCGTAAGGCGCTCCTTGAGGTTGTCGAAGTACTCTTTTGCTCCATCATAGAGTCCCTCGGTCTTGGCATCCTTTATTACGTTCTCGAGTTTTGCAAGCGATGCACTTCTGAAATCGAACTCCTTGCCGGAGGCGAACTCTACGAATTTGTTGAAAATATCATCGGTGACCTTGAACTCTGAAGGTGAAGCTATTGAATCATTGTCTTTGTAGAATTGAATGGCAAAATCATCAATAACAGCGTTGCCAACAAGCGAATAAACCACTCTGGCGTATGTTCTGTCCTTTATTGTACTGTCTGGGGCAATACCGCCGCCATCCCATACGCTGCGGCCCTTCACAAGGGTCTTGAACTCCCTCTTGAGAGAATCCGGTATTGTTCCAACACTTCCATCCTCCCTTCTGTTGGAGTAGTCAATTGCCTGGACGCACCTTCCGCTTGGGGTGTAATACTTGGCAATGGTGAGCTTGAGCACTCCGTTGTATGGCAGTTGCGCCATTCCCTGTACAAGGCCTTTGCCGTATGTCCTTTCACCTGCAATGAATCCTCTGTCGAGGTCCTGAATGGCACCTGTTACAATCTCCGATGATGATGCGCTTGATGAGTTCACCATAACCATAAGAGGCATGAGTGTGTCAACAGGTGTCTCTTCGGTAATGTAGCACATCTGCTCACTCTCGTCCCTGCCCTTCTGTGTCACCACTTTTGTTCCTTTTGGAAGGAATATTGACAGTGTCTTCACCGCTTCATCGAGCAGTCCGCCTGGGTTGTTTCTCAGGTCAAGCACCATTCTTCTGGCACCCTTGGCCTTCAGGTCAACAACAGCACTGCGTGTCTGGGCTGAACCGTTCACTGTAAAACCGGAGAGCCTGATATACCCGGTGGTGTCATTGAGCATTCCGTACCAGGTGACATCAGGGAAATGAATCTTCTCCCTTACCGGCTTTATAACCACCTTCTGACCGCTTCTGCCTTTAATGACGTTCAGTGTGAGCTCGGTGCCGGGAGTTCCCCTGAGCATCTTGCTGCATTTGTCGGCATCAAAAGGTTTTACGTCAACCCCGTTTATATGCGTAATCTTGTCGCCCGGCTCAAGTCCGCTCTTTGCGGCTGGAGACATATAATAGGGTTCAATAATGGTTACGAGCGAGTCTTCAGGATACTTCCTGATTGAAGAGCCCATTCCGCCATATGAGGATGTGGTCATCATCTCCAGGGTCTCCTGCTCTTCCGACGGTATGAAAACCGTATATGGGTCAAGTGAAGAGAGCATTGCATCAATTCCTGTTGCAACAATCTTCTCCACATTCACCGTGTCAACGAATTTTGCCTGAAGCGCTTTGAGAATCTCATACTGTGATTCCAGATTCTTGCCGAGCTTGAACTCCCTGCTCTGGGCCGAAGCTGAAAACAGTGTGCACAGTATCATTAGTGCAACAAGCGGTAAACAGATAATCTCTTTCCTTCTCATCTCTTTATGTTTTGTCAATTGTATCCCGCAAAATTAATATCTTTACTGCAATTTTAAGAATCCGCAGATTCTAATTGTATGGAAATAATATTCGCTACATCAAATCCTCATAAGGTTCGTGAAGTGGGCGCCATACTTGGCGAAAACTTCAAGCTCATACTTCCTTCTGAACTCGGCATTACGGAAGATATCCCGGAAACAGGGTCAACTCTTGAAGAGAATGCTCTTCAGAAATGCCTTTATATCTGGAACAGGCTCCACAAGCCTGTATTCTCCGATGATTCCGGCCTTGAGGTCGATTGCCTGAACGGAGCCCCCGGTATTCATACGGCAAGGTATGCTGGTGAAGATAAGGATCCGGAGAAGAACATAGACAAACTTCTTGCCACACTGGAGGGTGTGAAGAATAGAAAGGCCCGGTTCCGTACCGCCATTGCTTACATTGATGCAAATGGGGAGCACCATATTACCGAGGGCATAATGCCGGGAGAGATTGCTCTAAGGAGGGAGGGGTCAGGAGGTTTCGGTTACGACCCTGTATTCATTCCTCAGGGGCATGGTGGGCTCACCTTTGCGCAGTTGGGAGTTGATGTGAAGAACAGAATCTCCCACAGGAGCCAGGCTGTTGCAAAGTTCACCGACTTCCTTAGAAAGGCCAATAGTGGGCAACATGTTTAGTGAAGCGATACTGTAAAACAAACTGCAACACAGCGAAATGACCACTGATGACCAGATAATAGTTCTGCGCACAATAAAGCATGCGGAGGGTTCGCTGGTCATACAGTGTTACTCCAGAGCTTCGGGCAGGATATCTGTATATGGTGCGGGTATTGGAAAGAGAGGGTCCAGAGGCGGGGCGCAACTCTTCCATCCGATGTCCATTCTTGATGTGACGCTTTTCCGGAAAAGCGGGAATTCCATGCCTTCAATAAAGGAGGTGCGCCCGGCCGTTCCTCTGACCTCCATAAGGAGCAGCGTGACCAAGGGGTGCATAACCCTCTTCATGAGCGAGCTCTTTCTCAAGTGCGTTCCGCAGCAGGAGGCTGACCAGGCCGTATATGATCATTTGAGTACAATGGTGCAGATTCTTGAAAGCAGTACGGAGAGCGTTGCTAATTTTCCTGCTATGTTCATTCTGCATATCTGTACAATAACGGGATTCAGTATAAGAGACAACTATAGACCGGGTGGGGAGGAGGTGTTCAATTTGAGCAGCGGTTCATTCGTTGAGAGGGGTGGCGGGCGCATTGGGGAGATTCTTCTTCCTTTGGAGGAGTCGAGGTTGCTGGCCTCTCTTGCCGCCTCCGATTTTTCAACAATGCATCTTATAAGAAGCAGCGGTCGGGTGAGAAAGGGGCTCATTAATGGCCTTGTTGAGTTCATTTCAATGCATCTTGGGTACGAAATTGAGCTGAAGAGCATTGAGGTTGCATCGTCTGTGCTGGAACCTCTTTTTGTTTGATATATGTTTTTGTATTATTTTTGGGGTTCGTAAAAACCTTGATTTTGAATATGAAACTGAAGACCGTCATATCATTTATTCTTTCATCTCTGCTTGTTTCTTCAATTGCGCAGGCGCAGACTCCAGATCAGGCCCGCCAATTGGCGCAGCAGATGGGATACAGCGAGAAAGATATCAAATCCCTTCTGAACGAAAAGGGTAAAAACAGCAACGAGCTGTCATATCTTAACAGCGAGGAGTACACCAGGCTTAGGGACGATCTGGAGCAGGACTCCACATATCGTGTATTCAACGATACCCTTTTGGTTGAAGAGGCAAAAAATGAGGAGACTCAGGTGAACAAGGAGACGATTTTCGGACACACATTCTTTAAAAGGAATTTTGTGAGCCGCAGCAAGGGTCTTGTACCTGGTATGAACCTTCCAACACCAAAAGATTATGTAATAGGTGCTGGAGACAAGGTTTTTATTGATATGTGGGGTTCAACCGTAAGCTCCTTCTCCGACACAGTCTCTCCTGAGGGATATGTGAACATACCCGATCTTGGCCCTGTTTACATAGCAGGAGTAACTGTTGAGGCTGCTCAGAAACGCATAAAGACGCAGCTCTCCACCATTCACTCAGGGCTTATGGATACTGAATCTCCTTCAATTGACATAAGGCTTTCTGTGGGTTCAATGCACACCATAGTGGTGAATATTGCCGGTGAGGCACAAACTCCGGGATCATTCCCGCTTCCTGGAATGAGTACCGTAATTACAGCACTCTACAAGGCACAGGGTGTAACAGACCTTGCTTCAGTAAGGGATATCAGGATTTACAGGAGCGGGAAACTTATTGACACATTTGACCTCTACTCCTATATTGGCGGAAAATTCTCCAAGACTTTGACAAAACTCCAGGACAATGACCTTATTGTTGTGCCGAGTTACTCGGCAAGAGGTGAACTCTCGGGTGAAATAAGACGCCCTATGCTGTATGACTTCAAGGAGGGGGAGAGCGTTGAATCAATTCTCAAGATTGCCGGAGGATTCAATGCCAATGCGAACAGGGATGTTGTATATATCAAAAGGCTTTCGAATGGTGACACTCTTTCCATAGGTGTTCCAAAGGAGAAGTTCGCCTCATTCAAGATTCAGGATGGCGATGTTCTCTCTGCATATGCATTCAGTGGTATCACCAAAAACCAGTGCACAATAGACGGAGCGGTTCATACAAATGGCTCATTTGCACTTGGTGATGATGTAAAGACACTCTCACAGCTTTTGAAACTGGCTGGAGGCGTTACGTCTGATGCATACACAAAGTGGTGTATAATAAAGAGGCACAATGATGTGTATGAGCCTATAAGCATCTCGGTGAACCTTGAGAATGTGCTGCTGGGCAAGGATGACGTAGTGCTTCAGGAGAATGACAACATACATATTCACTCTTTGAAAGCTCTTGTAAATGAATCTTCTGTATATGTTACCGGAGCTGTGAAAATTGAGTCGGAGATTAAATATTTCAAGGGTATGACGCTCAGGGATGCAATTATGCTGTGTGACGGATTTGCAATTGATGCCACCCAGGCAAAGATTGACATAGCGCGCAGGAACAGCCATACCAACTCTCTTCTTCCAAGCAATACGGCAGCCCATGTCATTACATATAACCTTGTTGAGAATCCGCAGGCCTTTGATGTAACTCTTGAGCCATTTGATATGATTATGGTAAGACAATCTCCTGATTACAAAGCGCAACAGTATGTAATGGTCAAGGGAGAGGTGGTTTTCCCTGGCACACATGTGGTTGAAGCCGATGTTGTACGCCTTACGGATATAATTGAGCAGACAGGTGGATTCCTCAATACCGCATACATTAAGGGAGCACAGCTTTCAAGACGTTTCACGGAGGTTGAAAAGAGCCAGTTGGAGGTTGCAGCCAAAATAGCTTATGAGGAGGCAAAGCAGATAAAGGGTGATACTACTGCAGTGAAATTTGATGTAAACCAGATAGGTGACACTTACACCGTTGCAATTGACCTTGAGAGGGCTCTTGCAGATCCGAATTCAGACGCAAACCTCATTATGAAGGAGGGAGATGAAATATTCATACCTGCCTATACCAATACCGTTAAAATCAGTGGATACATAATGCGGCCTGTTACCGTTACCTATGACAAGAAACTGAAGTGGAAGGATTATGTAAACCTTGCAGGAGGTTTCTCAAAGGGGTCAATTCGCAGGAAGACATACGCCATTCACATGAACGGGGCGGTTTCTACAAAGTCGTGGGGAAGCCTTACAGTTGAGCCTGGAGATGAAATAGTTGTCCCTGGCAAGGAGATGAGCGAGAGAAACCAGTTCAACTTTGCCAATATAGCAACGGCAACATCTATGCTGGCATCTATTACAACTATGATAGCATACCTTACAAAGTTGTAATGTACTTTTTCCTCACAACCGTGAGGTACACTCCTCTTATTACCACGTGCAGCATATAGGCTGCCCATATTGCGTTCACTCCTATTGCTCCCTTGCATGAGTAATAGAGAACGAAGAAGGCCACTACCGAGATTATTATTGAATTCCTCATTGGGCGGGATGCGGTGGCTCCTATGTATATTCCATCCCAGGTAAAGGCAACACAGCTCAGAACAGGCATCATTATGAGCCATATCTTGTAGTGCAACGCCGTGGCAATTACAGACCTGTTGTCGGTGAAGAATGATATGATATCCTCTGCCCAAATAAAATATACTGCTGCTGATACTATGCAAAGACCCCAGCACCAGCGGAAGATTATCTTTACGGTCTGCCTGAGCATCTGCTCATCCTTTGCACCCACAAACCTGCCAGTAAGGGCCTCAGCAGCATATGCAAATCCGTCGAGGAAGAAGGAGTAGAGCATCATTATCTTGAG
>DCHN01000063.1:0-375 GCA_002315995.1 Bacteroidales bacterium UBA1751
CAAAACAATCCACCTTTGGTGTTACGGTCCAATCTTTGTCAATACTGAAAGCAAAATCAAGATTCTTGGCTATCAATGCAAGGTTATACTGTATCTGCTCCTGCACCTCTTTTTGGTGATGTATCAGATTTGGTCTATAACCTGTAAATACCCTCAGCATTTCATTCTGCACCATTATTGGCCTTATCTCATTTGGCTTATCCATCATGCTCATAAATGAAGCCATCAGCCTGAAACGGTCTCTCTCGCCAAATTCCAGCCAATCAGTTGGCAGTTCAATCTTTTGTCCTTCGTTTATTTCAAGCAGTTTCATCCCAATACGAATTTATCATTCTGTTTTGGCTTCTGAGGCTTGTATGTAGCAGCAGGTGCAAC
>DCHN01000063.1:412-6606 GCA_002315995.1 Bacteroidales bacterium UBA1751
ACAGTCCACATGTCAGCAGCACGATTGAGATAAACAGTACCCATACGCTCTCGGATGTTGTTTTCAGGGCTTTCCTGGTTGCTCTTGGTCTGCTCGTTGTTTATGTCGAGTCGCACACTGTCTGGCAGCATATTGTAAGGCAGTCGCTTTATTGCCTTGCCCATAACCTCATTGCACAGTGCCTCTTTGACTTTCTCGTTGGTCAGTGCTGCACCTCTCGCTCTCACGCTGCCATCATACACTTCTCGGATAATGGATGCTGCAAAATAGATGAACACAACAGACGAAACGCCAACATAACGCTCCATATCAAGTGCTGTTATTGGTAGATCCGCAATGCCATTTTTCTTAGTGGCTGCCTGCCATGATGCAGGATTATACTCATTGAGTCGGTCAATCAGTTTTCCCATCCAGTACCAGCCATCATTAAGCAGTCGAGCCTTGAGTTCGTCTGTCTGATATTTGTAGGCTGTTGTTTGGTCATCGGATTTGAAGGTTGTTATACCTTCATTGCCAATATGCACTGCCAGGTAGTCTATTGAGTTATATATGCCGAAATGGAGCAATGCACGCTTCAATAAATCAGCCAAGACGGTATTTTTGCTGTCATCAGATGTAATGGTTCCTGTCCTGATCGCTTCATATACCGTCTCGGTGATATGGTCTGCAAACATCATTGCTGCCTTTTGCAGGCTGCTCTCCACGTTCTCATACTCAAGAGTAGTATTTATACCTCCGAGCAGAGGTTTTGCGTCCTGAGCGAAATTATACTCTGAAAATGGTATATTCATATTGTTATTTGTTTAAGTCAGCACCAACTCTGTCGGCTGGCGTTGTGTCTTGTTGTTTAACTGGTATGCGGATATCAAATCCAACTTTGATTTTCTTATTTGGAAATCTCAATGCAATAGCCTCATTTATTGCCTTGCAAATTATGTTTTCAGGATATTCCAGGGTATTGAGGTATATTACGTAGTTGTAATATACATCTGAGCCGCTCTTTGAAAGCACACCGTCATTCTCCACATTGGATATGCTGCTGCTTATACCTATGCCTGCCAAAACAACTTGATCAGCCCTCTTATCGTAACTGATTACGGCATCAAAAAACTCCTTGAACTTCGTTGGCATTGGCTCAAACTGCCACTCGTTCTGACCGTCTGAGATAGATGCATAAACCTTTCCCTGGTTCTTTCCCTCACCACTCATCATATTGGTGATCTTGCGAATCTCGTTTTGTGTGAGGTCTGTTACCATATCCTCTGAAAAAGCGCACGCAACACCTCTTTCGTCAACCAGTCGCACACCTTTATACTCCTCGGTTAACTGACCGCCTGCCTCAACCATAAGGTTATGTTGGCAAAGGTCTTGCAGCCTCTCTCGTTGGCTATTCACCCACGATGCAGGTATCTTTACGTGAATATGAGCATTGAGGGCTGTCTTGAGGTAGTTATTGAGGTATTTTGGAGTGAGATTGGATGCTTTTATCCACTCAGTCAGACCATCAAACCATTCATTGTATGCATAGACTGTACAGCCAAATGATTTCTCAGCATAGAATGATATCGCCTTTGCGTTTGCATAAGGATGTTTAGGATCAAAACGATTTTGCATTTCAAAATCCTCTCTAACTCCGAATCTCCAATCACCAACTACAACCTGCTTGCAATCCTCATCCAATATTCTTTTGCCATTTGGATTTGCTTGAGTACCGAGCCTTGACATATCGGCTGGTATATGTTTGAGTCCAATGATACAACTACCATTCTGACCTTCTTCCAGTTTCCTGGCATTGCTGAATATCCACTGAGATACACAGGTATTGACAAAGTAATAGTCAGTGATCAATCGTCTGATATATTCTTTCCAGTTTACACCAATCTCACTTTCCCAGTTCTCAAGCCAACGTAAAATCTCATCGTCATACACTGTATTTCTGCTTCGTTTGCCATCAATAAACTCCTCTTTGTAGAGTATAGGACCGTGACCATACAGGAAATCAATCTGCTTTCTCAGCACTGACGGCAATAGTTTATTGTGTCGCACAAGTTTTGCTACTTCTTCCGGATAGTGGTTATTAACTCCCCAATTAGGCACCCAACAGTTTTTGATCTGCCTACATGCCAAATCAGTATTAACAACGGCCTCTTTCTCTTCGTTATTGAAAAAGTCCGCTCCTTCAACCTCGAAAGTCATTATCTCGTGACCGTTTTTGCTGACATATATGCCACTGTTCCGGTCAACTCTGATTATATCGTCTGCCTCTTCTCTGACGTATGCAGCACCTTGTTTTTTGGATTTCTTGTTGCTCATTTTTTCCAAACTATTTTATACCAGTTTTTCCCTATTCTCATTTTTGTTATCAACCTCCTCCAACATACTCTTGGCTCCATCTTATCGTTCCAGAATGCGAATTTCAATTCAGCATCCTTGCATTCTGTATCCCTGAGTCTTATATGCGCATGTTCAACAATCCTCAATTCCTTATGACTCTTTGATACAAACTCAAAGCCAAAATCCTCACCAACCTCTATTGCACGCCTTTTTGCTTCTCGTATAGCATCCCAGCCCTCCATCTCACCTACTGTCTCAATCATACTGCAAAGATAATCATTATTATTCAATCTAAAAAGGACACTTACAAAATCGCCATCGAGGATGATGTTACGAGATATTTACTGTACTTACCCCATAGTAGGTACATAAACGCTGTCGCTATCTGTGTGGAGTTCATAATCTGCTCCTCGTAGGTCAGTCGCTCAGAACTCTTGTCGAGTTGCACCTCTCCCTCGTATCGTTTAAGTGGGGAATGTTTTATTGAACTAATTAATTCCTGGCATTCATTGGCATCTATGCGTATTTTCAGCTTCTTCTCGTTTTCTTTGCTAAATAAGATATTCAACAACTTGAAGTGCTGTGAATGGTAAATTACTCCCTGCTGCTCGCTCATTAGTCTAACGCTCCATCCCATAGCCTGCAATGCTCGTTTCAGCAACTGAGCGTCAGTCTCTATCTTTGAGCCTTCAACATCAATTCTGCCTCTTTTCCACTGTGGGTTATGCTGATTCGCTGCCCTATCGTAATAAAGCAGGATCATCTTGTTTCTGTGATTGTGGAAAAACTTGTCGAAACGCTTTGCCAATGCCGTCTGCTGTTCTGGTGAAATTGCCCAAAAATTCTTTAGACACCAAAAACATTGATCATATTCGTTTTCCTGGGAAACAACCATTGAGGAAAATGGGCCTGGGTCGTATCCAACAAGCAAAGGCTTCATTGGATCACAATGTCTCATATCATCAGAAGATACGTTTATCTCATCTCCAAAACTGAGGCTGTCAATGCGCTTGTACTGGTATGAGTCAGTGTTGATATGGCGTTTTTCAAACTTGGCAAAGAATCTATCTTTGACCTCATCTTGGGTAATTGCAAAGATTGCTGTATTGACAGTTGTTTTATCTTTGATATTTTCAAGTTGATTTTTGACATAATCAAGACCAAGAATCTTGATGTTTGAGAGCGATGAGGCATGAAGGTAGCATGTAGTACCATTTCTAAGGCTATTTAATAATGGTCTATTCCTTTCAATCCATCTTCTATGATACTCTGCTTTTTTTACATCAAACCTCGTTTCTGCATCCTTCATGGCAGCAAAATGACGGTCTAATTTAATGGCCAGATTCATTATGATCAACTCCCTTGCATCGTGCTTTTTCTTATCCTCCTTAATATCTTTCATCTTTTGCCACCAACTTTCCTCAAATTCAATGTTTGGTGTTGAACTTGTTGCAGTGATACCCATAAAATAATGACTGCCTCCAAATAGGCTTCTGTCAGAACGCAAAGCAGGCATGATATTGTGATAGAAAAAATCTTCTGGTATCCTCACCAACTCATCAGCAAACAAATGTGCTGCATTCTTTCCCAATACACTCTCAGGTCTGTCGCATGATACAAATTGCACAACCGAACCGCTCACAAATGAAATCGTATGTTTCCAATCTTCTATAAATGTCTTACATTCCGCAAAGTGAACAGGAGGTTTTTTGCCAACCTCGAAATAATACCCTTTTTTGTAGTTGGCATTGAAATACTCCATCAAGCCTGGCAATATATTATCGAGAATTGATTTATATGTTGCAGCCGCCAATATTATCACACATCCTGGCATGGCATTTTGCACCCTATCGAGTCGCGGGCCCATAATATGAGTAGTCTTACCAGAACCGCGCCCCAGCTCGCACCAAAGAAATGTTGGATCTAACAATTTTGCTTTTGTTTGTATAACGGAATAGTAGTTTTCCCGAAAAATGCTATTAGCCTTAATTGTTCGTATTGGTGTTTCCTTTGACATAGATTATGGGTTAATTGCTTCTTATATATCTATTATTTGGTTTCTTCACTCACCTCTTCAAACTCAACATCCTCAACAATGCCTAATTCAAGCATAGCCTCATCCAATATGCGCTGGCCTTCTTTGTCAGTCAATCCATACTGCTCAAGCATACCTTTAATCTCACCTGCTGTCAATTCCCTGCCGCCCATTCGTTCCATCTTTACATCAGGGGAAATCAATTGGTGCTTGAAATCGGTTAATGCAGGGTCCACAGAATTGTCGGATGCTGCAACATGATACCTCAGTGCAGATTCTGTACATCGCCTTGCCTCGCGCATGTTGTTTGTACTTTTGTTCAGTTCCGCCAACTGATCCATTCTGTCAGCATAGAGAGCGTTCCACTCAACAGCTGTGATATGACAGTCTGTATGTAGCAAGGCGATAGAATCATCAACAATTCTTTGCGCTCTGTTAATGCTCATTGGCTTGCCTAATACCTTTTCAATATGCTCCTGTAGCTGTATTGCAACACTTCTCCTGTCGAAATTATCTCTGCTGAAATTTGCTGCAATATTAATCCAATCGATATATTCGGCTAATTCAGCAGGTATGGCAGCCGCGTTTGCATCGCGAGTCTCTAAGTATTTATCTAAGGTTTCTGTTGACAGTTGCTTCACCCTGTCTAACATTGATACTGGACCTGGTTTCATTCTGCTCCATATTTCATTATACTATCCATTATCTCTTTTCTCATTTCAGCCCTTGCAAGATTAACCTTTAATGCCTCTCGTTTCTTTGGGTCTAATCCTTCATGCTTTAGGTTTGATTTGATGCGAGATATATTTTGTTCACAGACACCATATTTATGGGTAAATTCAGTCATATCTTCTTTGTAGAGCTTGGTAAACTCTCTCAACATCTGTTTCTTCTGTCTATGCAGTAATGTTAGTGGATGTATATACAAAAACTTTCCTGTTCCATTGTATGCAATGAGTTCATCATGAGCAGACTTATTGAGTTTATCCAACTCAATCATTTCATCTGCTCTCTCTGGGGTTGCTGTAAGATCTATTGACTGCATTGCTTTGAATGTGGCAATTCGAGCATTGTATAGTTCAATGCAAAGATCGATGCCATCACTACCTATCATTTTCCAGGGGATGTGTGGAAATTCAGCCTCTTTCTGTAACTTGAAAAATTTTAACCCCTCCTTATCCCTTTCTTTTCCCTCCTTAACCTCTTTTTGAGCGGCCTTTGAAATCTTTTCCAGATCATCGCTCTCTGTTATTTTTTGCACATTCATTCCTGAACAGGAAAGAGCCTGCCTATTTTCAATTATTGCTTTGATGTTTTCCTCCATACTCTTTCCTGGAGTCTCAATCAATTGGGCAATAACTCTTGAATGAACACCCTGCCTTGCTGCTGATGGCTTCTTCAATTCTCTCGCAATGTCTTTAACCAATGGCTTTCTTGGATGCTTGAGTTTATACAATAGAACATCCTCATTGAAGTAATCGCCCTTGTCGTTAGGCTTTCTTGCATTTAGCAACTCTATTGTTGCTTTGTGTCGCTGGTTGCAATCCATAATTGGCTGATTTTTAATTATACTGCAAAGATACAATTTTTTTCGTTATAAAAAAAGGACAAATTCAAAACAAAAAAACAGCAGCCATAAGCCAAAATGCTTACCGCTGCTGCCACTTATGCAGAACAAAAAATCGAAGGTTCAATTATTCGCCACCGCCTACCACAGGATAAGGGTTAGCAACTGAGCCGTCATAGAAATAGAATGGCTCAAAACACTCCTCGCCTTCAAATGTGATAGCGATGCCAGTAACACCATCCTGTGCTCCAATGCTGG
>DCHN01000063.1:6664-7491 GCA_002315995.1 Bacteroidales bacterium UBA1751
TCTGACCGTCAGCACAACGAGTCCACACAACCAAGAACTGCTTGCCCTGGTTTTCGCGAATCCAGCCAATAGTATCATCGGTGATACCATCAATAACTGGAGTGAGAGTCAGTTTACCACCGTATGGTGACTCACCGGGCTGACAGTTAGGATTCATAGCCTTAACATTACAGTCGAGACGAACCCACTTTGAGGTTGCTGTCTGAATAAATGGAATGTTTGCGGAAATAGTAGCCTTTTTGCTTGTAGCAAGAGCAGGCCAGTTTTCTACATCAACCTCTGATAAGAGGCAGAGATGAAGGTAATATTTGTTGGATGTTGATTTAGCCTTAGCGTCATCAACCTTAGACAATGCAACAAGTCCCATAGTTTTAAGAATTAATGGTTAGTAAATGGCAGGGCAATTTGTTTACCCTGCCTGATTTTGTTTAGATAGTAACCTTACGCGCCAACTCAAGCATCTTGCCTGTCAAAGCACCGTTAGAACCAATCTCAGCGTAAACCTTGATGTAGTCACCAGCAGCACCAGCAGTAAATGCAGTTTCGAGTTTGCTGAATGCGCCTGCCTTGGTCAGCGTATCGTTAGCTGCCTTAGCAACAAACTTATAAACGCGGCCGTTTACAACATTGCTGAGTGTGGTAATGTCTGTTGCTGGAGTGGTAGTCTCGCCAACAGTTGTTGCATGATTGTCCAACTCGAACAACCAGTTACCAGCAACAGATGTGGTTGATGCAACTGTGAGGGAATCCTCGATTGGCCAGTTGATGAACACATGCTGGTTTGCGAAGTTGTTGGCAGCCAAAGCAGAAGCACTTGCAAACTTGAT
>DCHN01000037.1:0-38178 GCA_002315995.1 Bacteroidales bacterium UBA1751
CAAACTTTTTTGGGGAAATTTTAGGGCTTTTATTTCACCCAACACATAACTCTCAATGGGTCAGGGAAATAAAATTTCGGCCAGAAGTGACTGATTTGTTTATTTTCAGACTTCTATTTACATTTGTATGATATATATAGATTTTAGTGAATGGCGGAAAGTTTGGTAATTATCCCTACTTATAACGAGAGGGCTAATATTGAAAAAATAATAAAAGTTGTTCTGGGATATCCTCAGAACTTTGACATTCTCATCATTGATGACGGTTCTCCAGACGGCACAGGTCAGATTGTAAAGGATATTCAATCAAGCCTTGCAAAAGAGAGCGGCATAGGGGCTGGCGAATCTTCCCAGAGAGTTCACATTATTGAAAGGAGCGGCAAACTGGGACTGGGAACAGCATATATAACAGGATTCAAATGGGCACTGGAGAGAGAATACAAGTACATCTTTGAAATGGATGCCGACTTCTCGCACAATCCGGACGATTTGGCCAGGCTTCTTGAAACGGTTAAGGGAAATGCCGATATGGCCATTGGGTCGCGCTACTGCAACGGCATAAGCGTAATTAACTGGCCTATTGGCAGGGTAATAATGTCTTACTATGCATCAACCTACGTAAGGAAGGTTCTTGGAATGAGAATCTTTGACTGTACGGCAGGATTTGTATGTTATAGGCGTGAAGTACTCAATGCAATAGATTTCAACTCAATTGAAATGAAGGGTTATGGATTCCAGATTGAGATGAAATACAGTGCCTACAAACTTGGATTCAAAGTGGAAGAGGTACCTATTATCTTCATGGATAGGAAAGAGGGCACCTCTAAAATGAGTTCAGGCATATTTGGCGAAGCATTCTGGGGAGTGCTGAAGCTACGGTTCAGACGCATCCGCGCCAGAAAAAACTGATACGGTTTAAGAATAGGATTTATACATGATTCTCATAAAGAACGGAACAGTAGTGAGTGATGGAGCTTCTTTCAAGGGCTCCATTCTCATAGATGGAGGCATCATCAGGAAAATATTTGCAGAAAAAGATACGCCGGATTCCTTCACCGACTTCTGCACGAAGAATGGCATTGACAGCACAACCTGTGATGTAATTGACGCTTCAGGCAAACTGGTGATTCCCGGTGCCATTGATACCCACGTGCATTTCAGAGAGCCGGGAGCTGAGCAGAAGGGCACAATTGCATCAGAGAGTGCAGCAGCCGTAAAAGGCGGTGTTACCTCCTATATGGATATGCCCAACAACACCCCGCAGACAACAACAATTGAGCGTCTGGAAAACAAACACAAAATAGCGGAAGCCTCATCGTATGCGAACTGGTCATTCTTTCTTGGAGCCAGCACGGCAAGGGAGAACATTAAGGAGATTGAAGCGCTTGATCCAAAACACAATTGCGGAGTAAAGCTCTTCCTGGCCTCAACCACCGGCGATATGAAAATCACCGATGATACAATAATAGACGATATATTCCGCACAGCAACAGATAAAAATATAACCATATCTGCACACTGTGAAGATGACAGAATCATAAACGGGAATCTTGAAAGAATAAAGGAAGAATACGGCAACGATATTCCTTTCAGCTGTCACCCACTTATAAGGAGTTCCGAATCGTGCGTGAGTGGAACAAGGAAAGCCCTGGAGCTTGCAATGAAGCATAAAACCAGATTTCACCTGGCCCATCTCTCCTGTGCAGAGGAAATACCACTCATTGCTCAGGCAAAAATGGTCTGCAACCTCAACTGCAATATGGCAACTGAAGGAGGAGGAGCAGGAAGAAAAATTATAACCGCAGAGACCTGCGCACACTACGTGTGGTTTGATGCCGACTCCTACAGCAGACTCGGAGCGCGTCTCAAATGCAATCCTGCCGTAAAGTACCAGCACGATAGAGAATCAATAATTGCCGCTTTGAAGAGCGGTGTCATTGACAACATAGCAACCGACCATGCCCCGCACCTTCCATGCGACAAAGAGGGAGGCTATCTTAGGAGTGCCGGAGGTCTACCAACCGTTGGGCATTCACTTCAAATGATGCTGGAACTTGCATATAAGGGAGTGTTTACAATTGAGGAGGTGGTAAGCAAGATGTGCACCGCACCTGCACAGATATGGGACATAGAGAATCGCGGCCATATAAGGGAGGGCTATGCAGCAGACATTGCAATAATTGAGCATGGGGAATTCCCGGTAGAAGTCAACTACAAGTGCGGATGGTCTCCTTTGGAGGGTGAAACATTCCACTACCGAGTTGCACATACGCTGGTGAACGGAACCGTAGTGGTGTACAATGGTAAGCTTACAGGCGAACACGCAGCGCAAAGGCTTACCTTCAGCAGATCTTTCTAACCATTTTTCATTAAAACCAACCAAGAATATAAGGATGAAACCATTATACATAAAGGAGATAGCCAGATTGGCTGAAGTTGAACCATGGCAGGCTGAAAACTGTATAGAGTTGCTGGAGGATGGCGCAACCGTGCCATTCATAAGCAGATACCGCAAGGAGAGAACAGGCACTCTTGATGAAGTAAAGGTTGGAACAATAAAATATGAACTTGGCAGATTCAATGAGCTGGATACCAGGAAGGATGCTATTGTAAAAAGCATAAGAGAGCAGGAGAAACTTACACCTGAACTGGAGAAGCGAATTGCAGAGTGCCTTGATATGAGAGTGCTGGAAGATATTTATCTCCCATTCAAACCAAAGCGCAAGACAAAAGCTTCAGTGGCACAGGAAAAGGGGCTGGGGCCACTTGCTGAGATGATGATGACACTTGAAGTGCCCCAGTTTGAAAAATACGCTGCCTCTTTCATAAACAAGGAGGTACCTACGGTTGATGATGCGCTTGAGGGGGCAAGGAATATCATTGCCGAAAACATATCGCAACGCGAAATTGTCAGGAGTGAGCTGAGGAAGTTCTACTGCCAGAAGGCGCGCTTCACATCAAAGGAGTCCAGAGCAAAATCATTGGCAAAAGGGGATTCGGAAAATGAATCGGCAGATGAAGCTGCAAGAAATAAATATTCCAACTTCTTCAACAGCAGCGAAGATCTCTCAAGGATGCCAGCACACAGGCTTCTTGCTGCGTTAAGAGGAGCGAATGAGGGATACCTTTCAATAAAACTTGACGTTGATGAAGATACATCACACAGGATTCTATCCAAACTGATATATCAGGGAAGAAAGTGTTCAAGCTACTCTCTTTACTCCCAAATGGAGGAGGCAATATCAGATTCACTCAAGAGGCTCCTTCACCCATCAATTGAGAATGAGGTTATTGCCATAGCAAAGGAAAAGGCCGACCTTGAATCCATTAAGGTATTCGGAGAGAACCTGAGGCAGCTTCTGCTGGCTCCACCATTGGGACAGAGAAGGACAATGGCTATTGACCCTGGATTCAGAACGGGATGCAAGGTTGTATGTCTTGACCAGCAGGGAAACCTTCTGCACAACGACACCATATATCCACACCCTCCGCAGAATGAGAAGACCATGGCAATAAAGAAGATAAGCAACATGATTGAGGCTTATAAAATAGAGATCATTGCCATTGGAAACGGAACGGCCGGAAGGGAGACCGAAGCATTTCTGAAACACTTTGCGCTGCCGCCTGAAATAAAGGTCTATTCCGTAAGCGAAGACGGAGCTTCGATTTATTCAGCCTCACCTACGGCAAGGGAGGAATTCCCCGACTACGACATTACCGTGAGAGGTGCCGTTTCCATTGGAAGAAGGCTTATGGATCCTTTGGCAGAACTTGTGAAAATTGACCCTAAATCCTTGGGCGTGGGGCAGTATCAGCACGATGTAAACCAGGCACTCCTTAAAGACAAACTGAACGAAGTGGTTGAAAGTGCAGTGAACAGCGTTGGAGTTAATCTGAATACGGCCAGCAAGCACCTCCTCTCCTATGTGAGTGGAATTGACCAGGGAGTTGCCCAGAATATTGTTGACTACAGGGCTGAAAATGGAGCATTCAAGAGCAGAAAAGAGCTCCTCAAGGTTAAGAGACTCGGAGCCAAGGCTTTTGAACAGGCCGCCGGATTCCTGAGGATACCTGGAGCAGCGAATCTGCTTGACAACTCCGCAGTACATCCTGAACAGTATGAGACTGTTGCAAGAATGGCTGCAGCAGCAAATGTTGCAGTAGAGACACTGGTTGGGAACAAAGATGCTCTAGGCTCAATTGATTTGAAAGCATTTGTAACAGATAAAACAGGGCTTGTCACCCTGCACGACATAGTTTCGGAGTTGGCAAAACCTGGAAGGGACCCACGCGAGAGCATAAAGATTCTTGAATTCAGTGACCAGATATCAACAATTGAAGATATTCACCCAGGAATGGAACTTCCTGGAATTGTCACCAACATTACAGCCTTTGGAGCCTTTGTTGACTTTGGAATAAAGGAGAATGGACTGATTCACATATCACAAATGGGAAACGGCCGTAGAATCAACTCCCCTACCGAAGTTCTGAAACTTCACCAGCACATAAAGGTAAGAGTGTTGGATGTTGATGTAAACAGGAAAAGAATAGGACTGAAACTAATCGTGTGACACCTGCTTGAGCTGCTCCCTGTAGGCGGAGAAAATCTGTGATTTGGAGACAAAGCCCAGGTACTTTTTTTCTCTGCTGACAACCGGCAGATTCCATGCTCCCGTCTTCTCGAATTTGGCCATTATATCCTCCATGCTCTCATCCTCATAGCAGAGAGCGGGAGAAGGCTTGAGGAAGTTGTAAACGCGCAGTCTCTCATACTCTGATGACTCAAACATTACACCTCGTACATCATCAAGCAGAACGCTTCCCTGGAATACGCCCCTGTTGTCAAGAATAGGAAAAAGGTTTCTTTTGGACTTGGCAATAACACTTACCAGTTCTCCCAGCGTAGCATCTATCTTCACAGTTGAGAAATCTTTTTCAACCACATTGCCCACCTTCATGAGAGTGAGAACAGTATGGTCCGAATCATGAGTGAGAAGTTCTCCAGACTTTGCAATTCGCTTGGTATAAATTGAGTAAGGCTCAAATATCCTGATTGTTGCGAATGACACAGCGGATACTATAATCAAAGGCATAATAAGGTCGTAGCCACCGGTAATCTCCGCAATTAGGAATATGGCGGTAAGAGGTGCCTGCATGACTCCGCTCATAAGGCCAGCCATTCCCACCAGAACCAGATTAGCTTCTGGAAGCGAACCAATGCCGCACAGTGTTGCAAACCTTACAACCACAAAGCCGAAAAGTCCTCCTATTACAAGTGTAGGTCCGAATGTTCCTCCAACTCCACCACCTGCATTTGTCAAGGTCATTGAAAAGACCTTGAAGAAGAAAACAGCCACAAAAAAGAGGAGGAAAAACCACGGATTATCAAATAATCCTGTAAAAATGGAGTGGCCAACAGCCTCAGATGAATTTTCATTCAGGAGTGCCGTAAGTGTGGTATACCCCTCACCGTAAAGCGGCGGAAAAAGGAAAATCAGAAGACCAAGGCAAACAGCGCAAATGGCCCAACGCTCAAAAATATTGGTTATAAGCTTTATCTTGTCCTCCAAGAAGATTGTAACCCTGGTAAAATAGAGACTGGCAAATCCACACAATATTCCAAATACGATATAGTATGGCGTATTGCCGAACTTGAACGGAGTAATGGCATTCTCAAATGCCACAGCATCACCAAGAAAGAAATATGAGACGCAGCACGCTGTTATTGCAGATATTACAAACGGAAGAATAGAGCTCATTGACATATTGAAGAGCAATATCTCCAGAGTAAAAAGAACACCGGCAAGAGGAGCCTTGAATATTCCGGCAACAGCTCCTGCAGCTCCACATCCAAGCAGAATGGTTATATCCTTGAATGAAAGGTTGAAATACCTGCCAATATTGGAGCCTATTGCCGCTCCGGTATATACAATAGGAGCCTCCGCACCAACAGATCCACCGAATCCAATGGTAAAGGAACTGGTAAGAATTGAACTCCAGGTGTTATGCGGCTTTATTTTGGAATCATTCTTCGATACTGCAAGAAGTACCTTTGTAACTCCGTGGCCTATATTGTCTTTAATGACATACCTGACCAGAAGCAGCGCTATGAGCATACCGATTCCTGGGTAGAGAAGAAACCACAGGCTATCTTCCTGAGTATTGAACCAGCTTGTAAGCAGCCACTGTATAAAATAAACCCCCTGTTTCAGAAGCACGGCAGCAAATCCACTGCACACTCCTACAACAAGGGCCAGGACAGAAAGCAATTGATTCTCAGGAAGCCTGAGAATACTTCCTCTTATTTTATCCTTAATTTTCATCCTCTTCTGCAGCATCCTCTGCAGCCATGGCTGCAACCTGCTTATCATCATCTTCAGGGAATGATACATCACCTGAATCCTCGCTGTTTGTCACATCTTCGTCAAGCACCTTCTCCACGTCATCGTAATCATCAATATTGACATCTATCTTGACCATATAAACAGCAGTGGGGAGTTCAACGGTAATGGCATAGAAAGAGGTACCATTCGGTTTGTCAATCTTCACAATATCACCGCAATAGTCGGAATATCCATGAGGATACTTCTCTTTAAAAGCGGCTGCCAGTTCCTCTGACATATTTGCATAGCTGACAATTGATCTCTTTTTCTGCAACTGTGCAGTAATTATAGATGATGATGGTGTATTATCTTGTGTAGCCATAATGGAAAAACCCTTTTTATGGGGTGCAAGTATAGGACTATTTTCCTATTTGGCAAAAATTATTTGAAAAAGTATGATTTTTGTCCTCTTTTCCTTTCAATATTACGCTCTACATATATTGGACGTAATGATTTTACATCCAATCCTGTATAGTACATAACCGAGGATTTTGTCATTGGAGTTGGAGTGAAATCCTGCACCTGGTCCATATATACTCCCTTCAAAGCAGAATTGCAGCTGAGAGCCTCCATATCCTTCATAGTGCATCCCGGGTGTGATGAGATGAAATATGGAACAATGCTGCAGTGTATACCTGACTCCCTCACAATCTTGTTGAACTCAACTTGGAATCTTTCAAAGAGCGAGAATGATGGCTTGTTCATCAAAGCCAGCACATTGCTCTGAGTATGTTCCGGAGCAATCTTGAGTCTTCCTGAAGTATGCTCAGCGACTAATGCGGTCATATACTCCTTTGAGCCCGATCCAAGGAAGCCCTTTTCATCCATGAAAAGATCATATCTTATTCCACTCCCTATGTATGCATGACGAACGCCCTTTACCTGTGCAATCTTCTTGTAAAGAGAAAGAAGGTTCCAATGCGAATGGTTCAAATTGGCGCACATATTCGGGAAGAGACAGGATTTGCGTATGCACTTTGCGCATATGGTCTGATCCTTTCCACCCATGGAGTACATATTTGCCGTTGGAGCACCTACATCGGAGAGATTCCCTTTGAAATCATCCCTCCCGGCAATTCTTTCGATTTCAGCAACTATGTTCTCGTGACTGCGGCTCTGTATGAACTTGCCCTGATGCGCCGCAATTGTACAGAAGCTGCACCCCCCGAAACAACCCCTGTGCGTTGTAACGGAGTCCTTGATCATCTCGTATGCCGAAATGAACTTCCCCCTGTATCTTGGATGCGGCAGACGCGTAAATGGCAGTGAATATACGGCATCTACCTCCTCCTGAGTCATTGGAGGATATTGAGGATTCAGGCACATGAACTTTCCTCCCTCCAGAGGTTCAACCATAAGCTGTCCCTGCATCTTGTTGGCCTGCAGCTCTATTGTATTGAATGACTCAATAAAAGCCTTCTTTGAAGCCTTGCACTGTTGGAGACTCTTAAGTACAAGGGCATCCTGCGGAATCTGGGAAGATATCCAACCAACCTGAGGTGGAAGTGACGATTCCTCAATGAAAGAGGAGTTCTCCAGCAGGCGGGCAAGGGCAACCATAGGCCTCTCCCCCATTCCATATACAAGGTAATCTGCACCGCTTGTGGCCAGGATAGGTCCCATAAGTTCATCCTTCCAGTAGTCATAGTGTGTAAATCTGCGAAGCGAAGCCTCAATACCACCTATCACCACCGGTATGGAGGGATAAAGAGATTTGAGAATTTTTGAATATACAGTAACAGCATAGTCTGGACGTGCACCGGCACGGTCGTCAGGTGTATATGCATCGTTGCTTCGAAGACGTTTCGCCGCGGTATAATGGTTCACCATTGAATCCATGGCACCGCTGTTCACACCGAAGAAGAGGCGTGGCACGCCGAGTTTCTTGAAGTCGCGCAGGTCATCCCTCCAGTTGGGCTGAGGAACAACGGCAACCCTGTAACCCGCCGCCTGCAATACACGTGCTATTACTGCAGTACCGAAAGCCGGATGGTCAATATATGCATCTCCCGTAAAGATGATGATATCAGCCTGCTCCCACCCCAGAGCCTTCATCTCCTTAATGGAAGTAGGGAGAAAATCCAACTGTTCACTCCCTTTGGATGCAGCTGCGTTCATAACCTCCGAAGTGAAAAACAGGGCCGGAGCCTACATTCTTTCAGGCAACTCTATTCCAAGAATGGCCATTGCCTTAACAAGAACCTGAGCTATGATTCCAAGAAGTGCCAGACGCTGCGCGCGAACAGTACCGTTCTCCTCGCGAAGAATCTGTGTGTCGTGGTAGTACTGGTTGAACTCCTTTGCCAGTTCGTATGCATAATTTGCAATTACGGCCGGAGAGTGCGCGTCACCGCCATCCTTCACTACCTGTGGATAGCTATTCAGAAGCTTGACTATTTCTATCTCCTTAGGTATGAGAAGGGAAGCGGCATTTGAAGCTATTGCCGGCTCAATTCCCTGCTCTGACGCCTTCCTCAGAATTGACTTGATACGCGCGTGGGTGTACTGAATGAAAGGACCGGTGTTTCCGTTGAAATCAATGCTCTCCTTAGGGTCGAAGAGCATTGTCTTCTTTGGATCAACCTTTATTATGAAGTATTTGAGAGCGCCGAGGCCAATCATCTCAAAGAGCCTCTCCTGCTCATCGGCAGGCATATCGGCAAGTTTACCAAGTTCGAGCGAGGTCTCCTTTGCAGTTGAATACATCTTATCCATGAGGTCATCTGCATCAACAACTGTTCCCTCGCGCGATTTCATCTTGCCCTCAGGAAGTTCAACCATACCATACGAAAGGTGATAGATGTTGTCTGACCACTCAAAACCAAGTTTCTTAAGGATAAGCTTAAGAACCTGAAAGTGGTAATTCTGCTCATTGCCAACAACATATATGTGCTCATCGAGGCTGTACTCGTCGAATCTCTGCTTTGCGGTTCCAAGATCCTGTGTCATATATACAGATGTTCCGTCGCCACGGAGAAGAAGCTTTGAATCCAGGCCGTCATCCTCAAGATGACACCATACGGAACCATCATCCTTCTTTACGAATATACCCTTTTCTAGTCCCTCCTTAACAAGCGCCTTGCCGTTGAGATATGTCTGTGACTCGTAATAAGTCCTGTTGAACTCGATGCCGAGTCTGCTGTATGTCTGCGCGAATCCGGCATATACCCAGGAGTTCATCATCTTCCAGAGTGCAACGGTATCGGCATCACCCTGCTCCCATTTGAGAAGCATTGCCTGAGCCTCCTTGAGAATAGGAGCCCTCTTTTCAGCCTCCTCTTCCGGAATGTTTTCTGCAGCGGCAATCTCCTTTGTCTGCTGTTTCAGAGCGTTGGAGAAAGCCACATAATAGTTACCTACAAGATGGTCGCCCTTTATTCCGCTATTCTCGGGAGTCTGACCGTTTCCCATCTTCTGCCAGGCAAGCATTGACTTGCAAATATGAATACCGCGGTCATTTACAAGATTAACCTTTATTACATTATGTCCGTTTGCTGCAAGAAGACGGGCAACACTGCTTCCAAGAAGATTGTTCCTTACATGGCCAAGGTGAAGAGGCTTGTTGGTATTTGGAGAGCTGAACTCAACCATTATGGTCTTGCCGGTTGATGGCAGCTGACCGAAATCCTTGTTGGAAGATATCTCCTCAAGCACACCCTGCCAGAATGCGGTGGAGAACTTTATATTCAGGAAGCCCTTTATGACATTGAAGCTCTCAATCTGCGGGCAGTTCTCCTTGAGCCAACCTCCAATATTGTTGGCAGATACGTCAGGAGCCTGACGGGTAACCTTGAGAAGAGGGAAGGTGACAAGTGTTATGTCGCCCTCGAACTCCTTTCTTGTCTCCTGGGTCTGGAGCATCTTCTCTTCAACATCTGCACCGTAAAGAGCCTTTATTGCCTCACGTGCTTTTTCCAAAACAAAGTTCTGCGGATTCATATATAAATAATCTGTTATATTTTATTCGTTCAAAATCTCTCCAAAACACAAAATATGGCTCAAATGCAATTATAGTGTCATTTTAGAGGGTGCAAATTTAGCAATTAATATTATTTTTTGCTACATTTGCGAGATTAGAAACAAACTGATTCACTTTATATTTAATGGAAAGCATTTCAGAAACGGCGGGGAAACTGATTATATCGGTTTCAGATTTTGTTTGCGGTTATCCGCTATTTATTCTATTGATTGGAGGAGGTCTCTTTTTCCTGATTTATTCAGGATTCATTCCATTCAGAAAATTCGGTTCAGCTATAAGGGCATTGAAGAATGAAGATGATGCCCCGGGGCAGATCAGCTCTTTTGAAGCTCTCACAAGTGCCATTGCGGCAACAATTGGAATGGGAAACATTGCAGGTGTGGCCATTGCAATTACAATGGGAGGTCCGGGAGCAATCTTCTGGATGTGGGTGAGCGCAGTTGTTGGTATGGCAACCAAATTCTTCGAGGGCTCAACCACTATAATGTTCAAGGGCAAGGACTCCGACGGAGAGGTTCAGGGAGGCCCTATGTATATGATTGAGCAGGGTCTTGGACGCAAATGGAGACCTATGGCCATATTCTTCTCAGTATTCTGTCTCATTGGCACACTCTCAATAATGCAGGCCAACCAGCTTACGGAGGCAATTACAACGGTATTCACCACACCGGCAGGCATTGAGAACACACCATTCCTCAGAGGCATGATTGGACTTGCAATATGCATCATAGTTTCAATAGTTGTTCTTGGCGGTATTGGAAGAATTGCAAAGATTTCGGCCAAACTCGTTCCTTTCATGGTTGGCATGTACTTCCTCCTTGTATTGTGGATAATTCTGACACACCTTGGCGAGGTGCCAAGAGTATTTTCAGATATATTTGAAGGCGCATTCTCATTCAGGGCAGGCTTCGGAGCATTCCTTGGCGTTGCACTCATAGGTGCAAGAAGAGCGGCCCTTGTTAATGAAGCAGGTGTTGGAACAGCGAGCATGATGCATGGAGCATCAAAGAACAAAGAGCCAATAAGAGAGGGTCTGGTTGCAATGATAGGTCCTTCGCTCGACAGCGGACTTGTTTGTACTCTAACTGCTCTTGCAATTCTCATAAGCGGAGAGTATCAGGTTGGAGCAGAGAACATCAAGGGTCTGGAACTGGCACTCAATTCATTTGAAGCATCAATACCAGGATATGGAAGCATGCTCCTGATGGTTGTGGTTTTCATCTTTGCATTCTCAACAATGTTCTCATACTCATACTACGGAGTAAAGTCAACAAGCTATCTCTTCGGTGCAAAATATGGCAAATACTACAACATTTTCTTCCTTGCAATGCTCATTGTTGCAGCAATCATTCCATTGAAGACTGCAGTTGGTCTCATTGATTTGGCATATGCACTTATGGCAATTCCTACAATGATAACTCTATTCATTCTCTGCCCTAAGATAAAGGCGGCAATGAAGTTGTACTTTGAAAAGGAGGAGGCTGAAAAGAGAGCTGCAAAACTCGCACAGAAGAAGAACTAGAACAATCAAATGGCAAAGGCATCCATTCAAGGGCCTTTGCCATTATTGTATACTGGAAAACCAAAACTACACAATATGACTAAATCAGTAATTGTTTCCATGGCGGCAATGACAGCTTTTGCACTTGCTTCATGCAGCAACCAGGTTGAGAATCCACTCCCTGGCAACCCTCTTACAGCTCAGTGGGAGGCCTACTACCAGATTCCTCCTTTTGGAGAGATCAGAAATGAACACTATATCCCGGCTATTGAGTATGCAGCAGCGCAGGCCAGGGAGGAGATTGATGCAATTGTAAACAATACAGAGGCTCCAACCTTCGAAAACACAATTGTAGCATACGACAACTCAGGAGAGCTTTTTGACAGAGTTTACACAATACTCTCATCGGAGGGTTCAATAAATGCATCTGACGAAATAAATGAAATTGCAAGGAACGCAAGCAAGATATCTTCAGAACTTGCAAATGAAATCAGCCTTAACCCAGCACTTTTCGAGAGAATAAAGGCTGTTCACGACAGTGCTGACACTGCATCCCTCAGACCCGACCAGAAGCGCCTTCTCAAACTTACATACGATAGGTTTGTAAGAAACGGTGCTCTTCTTGACGACTCGCTCAAGAACATTCTCAAGGAGATTAACCTGAAGATTTCAGCAAACCAGCTCCGTTTCAGCCAGAATATGACAAAGGAGACAGCTGCATACAAGCTTATAATTGAGAATGAGGCTGACCTCGCAGGACTTACCGAGGCTCAGATTGCCGATGCTGCTTCACGCGCAGAAAAAGCTGGAGATGCAGGAAAATGGTACTTTGGACTTGACAACCCAAGCATAATGCCTTTCCTTGCCAACGCACAGAACAGGGAGCTCCGCAAGCAGATTCTTACAGCATACCTCAACCGCTGCAACAACGGCAACGAGGAGGACAACAATGAAATAATAAGGGAACTTCTCAAGCTTCGTCTTGAGAAGGCGAAACTTCTTGGATACAATTCATGTGCGGAGTATATTCTCCAGGACAGAATGGCCAAGACACCTGAGGCAGTTTACGAACTCCTTGACCAGATTTGGAAGCCTGCAATTGCAAAGGCAAATGAGGAACTTGCTCAAATAAAGGAGTATATGAAAAAGGATGGTATTTCAGGAGAACCTCAGGCCTGGGACTGGAGATACTATGCACAGAAGGTCATGGTTGAGAAGTACAGCCTTGACGAGAGCCAGATGGCACCATATTTCCACGTTGACAGCGTAATGAAAGGAATCTTCTATGTTGCAGGAAGGCTTTACGGCATGCAGTTCGAAAAACTTGAGAATGTTCCAATGCCGCATCAGGAGTGCAAGGCATTCAAAGTTACCAACAAAGATGGCGGTGAGCAGGGCGTAATATTCTTCGACCTCTTTGCACGTCCAGGCCAGAAGCGCGGAGGAGCATGGTGCGGAACATACAGAGGCGAGTCCTACACAACCGGAGAGAGAGTTGGACCAATTGTAACAATTGTTGCAAACTTCAGCCGTCCTGTAGGTGACAATCCTTCACTCCTTACAACAGACGAAGTTGAAACCCTCTTCCACGAATTCGGACACGGAATAGACAACCTCATGAAGGATGTCAAGTATGCTGGGCTTCGCGGATACCCAAGAGACTTTGTTGAAATCCACTCGCAAATAGATGAACACTGGGCTTTTGCGCCTGAAGTTCTTGCAGTATATGCAAAACATTGGCAAACCGGAGAGGTAATACCTCAGGAACTTGTTGACAAGATGGATGCGGCAGGAAAATACGGACAGGGATTCGCTACAGTTGAGTATCTTGCAGCTTCACTGCTTGATATGGACTACCATTGCCTTACAGAGATTCCGGAAAATCTGGATCTGGAGAAATTCGAGGAGAAGTCACTCGGAGGCCGCGGTATTCTCAAGCAGATTCCAAGCAGATACAAGACATCATATTTCAACCATATCTGGGGCGGAGGATATACTGCAGGCTACTACAGCTACATTTGGGCTGAGGTTCTTGACTGCGATGCATTTGAGGCTTATGTAGAGGCCGGTGATATTTTCAGCCAGGAGGTGGCATCACGCTATGCGAATGAGATTCTCAAACGCAGCAACGAGGATGACGCCATGAACCTTTACATCAATTTCAGAGGTCGCAAGCCTGGTACAGACGCTCTCCTGAGAAAGAGAGGTCTCGAATAACATTACAAAATAACAAAGTGTCCGGAACAGTGCGGAAAACATTGTATCCGGACACATTCATATAAATTCAAACAGAATGAGACATATTATTATTTCACTTCTTGCAGCTGTAGCGCTCTTCACCGGTTGCAGGAACAATGCAGGCGAGCAGCAGAGTGCTGCCATTGAAAAAGATTCACTTGTTCAAGACAAATATGGAGTGAACGTAAAGATAAATCCTGACAAAAAGGTGGTATATCTTGTCTTCACCGCCCACTTCAGCGAGAATGACAACGGCCGTTTCGAGAACTTTGACGGAATTGTTCCGGTTCTGGACATCCTCAAGGAGAAGGATGTAAAAGGCTCATTCTTCCCTACAGGAAAATGCTTCCTACAGGAGAAATACCAGGAACCATTACGCAGAATCATAGATGAGGGTCACTACCTCTCCGCCCACTCATTCGCCCATCTGCTTCTATGCGATGAGAATGACAGATCTATCAGCCTGGTTGGGGCTGATTCAATTGCAAAGGATTTTGCAAAGATGGAGGAGCAGTTACAGCGTTTCGGCCTCACAAAGGAGCAATACAATACAATGATTCCGCCATACGAGACATATAACAATGAGTCAGTGGAGGCAATGAAGGCGCTCGGATTCAATCTAATAAACCCTACACCGGGTATGCTCAACGGTATGGACTGGACAACTCCGGGAGAGCCCGGCTACGTATCTTCCGCTCAGATTCTAGAGCACCTCTGGAACTATGAAAAAGAGAACGGCCTCAATGGTTTCATCCTTCTTGTCCATGCAATGGACTACCCTGATCGTACCAATGAGGACCGCGTCTATACTCACCTGCCAGAAATAATTGACACCCTTAGGGAGAAAGGATACACCTTTGCCACCGTTAAGGATGTCAAATTTGAATAATGCTATTCAGCAGGAAACCTTGTTGCCAATGACTGGCACTTGTCAAGAACTCTGAAATAGTTCTCTCCCCAGATTTTGGCAATATCTTCATCTGAATACCCCTCGTTAATAAGGGCAACCGTAAGATTGATGGCATCATTGGAGGAGTTGTAACCGACTCCTCCACCGCCGCCATCAAGATCAATTCCAACGCCAACGTGGTCAATTCCGGCAACTGCCACGCAATGGTTGATGTGATCCACCAGTTCGTTCAACCCAACATCGCTGATACTGCTGGATGCCATAAAATCCTGAACCAGATAGACTTGAATCACACCTCCGTTATCCTTCAATTTCTTGAGCAGATCATCATTTACATTACGGGCATGAGCAAACTCTCCGTATGCGCCTGAATGGGTAAAGACTACTGGAGCAATGCTTTCATTCATGACATCCCAACAGGTCTGGTCGGATGTATGAGAGAGGTCAATGACAAGTCCCAGCTCGTTCATTCTCTTTACATAATCACTCCCGAATTCAGTGAGGCCCAAGCCGCCACTGCTGCTCTTGAGGGCGGAGTGACAAACCTGGTTGTCTCCATTGTGTGAAAGGGTTACGTATGTATAACCCTTCATTACCAAAGTATCAAGGTTAAGAAGATCCGTACCGGTCCAAAACGCATTCTCAAGACCATACAGAAAGGCAACTTTACCCTGCTGCCTGAGCGCAAGAACTTCAGATCTGTTTCTGGCAACGCCGCACACACTACTGTTAGAGAGAATATGCGCATTCAAATAGTCATAAAACTCCCATAGTGTTGCCGGTGCAGCATCAAGTGCCTTCTGAGAGGTCTGGCTTCCGCTGATGCTCATCCATGTAGCAAGATACTGTGCATTCTGATGACCCTGATGCATTCTTTCAATTGATGTCTGACATCGGCTTTGAGACTCGTTAATAGTGTAATTCTTGCTCTTGTTGTAGTAACGCACCTCAGCAAAATCGCTGTGGGTGTCAAGCACAATTATTTTGTCCATCAACTTCTTGGCATGGCTGTAAACCTTTGCCTTGGAATCAACTACATCCGCTGTAGCAACTGGCACATTATAATCTGTCAATGCGTTATTGAGAGTTGAATATTGTGCAGAATAGAGTCTTGAATCAGCAAGAAAGCCATCTATAGCGGAAGCGTAAGCGCAACACTGCTGGTAGGTACTCAACCCTTGCGGCAACTTGTCAATGGTTCCAACATTCTGCTCAAAGTGATACTCAGGCTTCTTCTCCCCACCGGATTCCTCCTTTGAGCATGAAGAAATCATAAGTATGGAAATGATAAACGAGCTGATCAGAGTTACATATTTCATATTCCTGCACCTCCTATTGCCTATTTTCACTGTTTGAATCCTTTTTTGCTGGCTTGGCATTCTTTACATATTTTTCAAGCCAGTTTCCCGTTTCATTGAGCATGTCGAGAATTGTCTCTATGCCAAGATAGCTGTGGCTCTCATACGGCATCTGGAGATATCTTGCAGTAGCTCCATTGAAAACATATGCCTGATAGAGTCTGTAACTCTGGTCAGGAAATGTGCCCATATTGTTATCCATCTGGCCGTGGATAAGCAGCATGGCATCCTTCATCTTATGGGCATAATTGAACGGTGACATCTTCTGGTAAAGTTCATTGGCCTTCCAATAATTTCTCCTTTCACTCTGGAATCCGAATGGGGTCAATGACCTGTTGTATCCACCGCTGCGAGCCACGCCTGCTTTGAAGAGCCTGGTATGACTTAGAAGGTTGGCTGTCATATAGGCGCCATACGAATGACCTCCTACAGCAATTCTGTTTCTATCTCCAACCTTTATTGAATCGCATATGAAATCAACTGCAGCCTCAGCGCTCATAATGAGCTGTGGCAGGAATGAATCGTTGGCAAGGGAGTCCTTATGCTCCGCCACAATGGCCATTGTGAAGTTTTCAAGAACTGCATAGCCTTGTGAAGCCCATATCATTGCAGAGCCGTATGAAGGCTTTATATAGTTGTAGCGTTCCGGCTTGTCAATTTCACACTCGGCCTTGCACTTGTAGTCGTACGGATAGGTCCACATAAAAACAGGAAGCGGCCCATCCTTCTCCTTGTCATAGCCTACCGGCAGATAGAGATTCGCATGGCATTTCAAACCATCCTTCCTGGTGTAATTGACATATGTGCGGGTCATAAGCTTCTCAACCTGTGGAGCAGGGTTCCGGAAATGTGTCACCTGCCTTTGTGCAAGCTTCTTGCCGTTAACTGAAGTTTCCCAGATATCCGGAACAACCGTGAACTCCTCACGCGTTGAGATGAATTTGAGTCTGTTGAAATCAGTAATTCCCTTTAATTTCTCAAGAACAGGCGCCTTGGCCATCCAGAGGTTGGTTATCTTGCAATCCTTCAGGGTGAGCTTGTCAATGAAGCTCATCTTATCACCCTGGCAGTCTCTTCTATCGCCTCCGGTAAGGTATATGCAACTGTTCTTGGCATCGGTATATACCACATCCGCTCCAAAGGAGTTCTTCACCATGTAAGGCTTGCCATATACCGGGAAGTTGCCAAGAGTGTCAACCTCTGTGCTCTGAGTTATTAGCACACGTCTTGATGCGGTGTCACAAGGAACAAAGGCAACCAATCTGCGGAACTTCTGTTTCGAAGAGCTCTCCATAAAGAGTGCGAACTTTTCGTTTGACCAGAGTATAGGACCGCCTGTCTTGTACTCGGGAGCAAGCACAAGAACCTTGTCACTCTCGAAGTTGAATGGTGCACCGCACTGCCATATCTTTTCTGTAAATCTCTTTTCAGGCTTATCCTCTTTATTTTTCTCCTTCAGCGGTTTCACGTCTGCAGTATCTTTCACATCCTTAAGGCTCTTCCCCTTTGGAGCTTCATTCTCGGGAGAGTTTTCACTCTCACTCCAGTAGAGTGTTGCAGGCATATCGGCTCTCCATGCAAATCCAGAAGGAACCGTATTCCCGCGTTTTGCAGAATCTCTCTTTGCATTCTTGGCATCACGCTTTGCAGCCTCTTTTGCAGCCTCCTCCTTCTGCGAATCCTTCAGCACCTTTACAACCTTTCCCTCCAAGTCCATAATAAATTCTATGCTTGGGAAGTTGCGGTGAGGCTGTATATATGAATATGGGCGATGCTCCGTTGTTGCAAGGATATAGTTGCAATCGGGAGAGAGCTCCCACTCTCTGAAAATGGCCTTTTCTCCTATTTCCCTTACACCCGTTGCATCCTCAATTACAAGCTGCGAAGTGGCCACCCACTCGAAGAGATCAGCATCGTATGGGTTGGAAATAAGGTCCTGATATGTTCTTATGCTCTTTTTCTTTCCAAGATTCTCCTGAACCACAGGCCATGCGTGAAGTGGTTCCTTTGGCATCTGTCCACAATTCTGTGGAACACTCTTGTATATTATTCCGCCATTGGCAAGGATGGAGAAAGGGTGTTTCATTACGCAGTTGACTCTTCTTGAAGAGAGTTGTTTTGCCACAATGGTATCGTTCTGCGCACCTGAAGATTTTAAGGCAGGCTTTACGACAGGAACATCAAATCCATAAATGTATGCGCCATTATTCTGTTCAACAATGAATGCAACACGGCTGCCATCTGCACTCCATACGAAATTCTTGATTTTTGCGTCATCGGGAAGTCCATTCACCGCACTCATTGTGCCGGTTGCAACATCCAATAGATATATTGTATTGGCAAAAGACTCTCTTGTTTCACAGAAGTTTGCAGTGTTGATTCTAAGGCCGGCTATTCTCACCTCATTGGCAGCAAGGTCGGCAATAGGCACATACCGGCAGTTCTGCTGCGACACAATGGCCTTGGTAAAATGCGAATTGAAGTGTATCACCGGAAGAGGTGCACTCATTACCAGATCCTCAATGGCCTTGTCAGGCCTCTTGAATTGAGGGACAACTCCCTCCTCACCCTCTGATACAGCAAAGAGGCTTGCACAGAGCAGGAGAAGTGTCAAAAGAGAGAAAAAGCGTTTCATAAAAAATGTATTACGTTCAAATATTTAATTGTTAATGTCCAATAACCGGCGGCATACCGGCCACAGGCATAGTATGCAAACAACATCAATAGAGTTCCAGCTCCTTCAGAGGCAAGCCTTTCTTGATGCGGTGAGCTGTTTCCCTATTGAGCTGGTAGAACATCTCTATTCCTGTAACTTCTTCAAGTTCAGTTACAGGAAGCGCAAAGTCGCGCATCCTGCTCCCCTTTTCAGCACCTTTGTTCTCCATAAGAAAACCTATGGTCAAATAACTCCCATTATACGGAACAAGTACAGCCTTGAAGAAGGCATCGGGAACCACAATATGGTTCTCTCCTATTCTGCCATCTTTATTAAGACCTATTACTGGACCGGTTATAACCCATACACGTTCATATTTCTGAGCCCATTTGCGAACCTTCTCCTCCACTCTTTTCCATATTCCGTTGTTCAGCTCAGCCTTCATTGGAGCAATGTTCGATGTATAAAAGCTCTCGTCACACGCCTTCTGGTTCCATTTCATATCTGCGGCAGGAGCAAGATGTCCACGCACCCACCCCGAGCGTGTATAGTCCTGATGCGTGGCAAGTCTGTATTTTTTCAGAACGGCAGAGGGGTCGGGTTGAAAGTTCCGCTGTCTTTGCGAATCGCCCTCCAGTTCACGGTCAACGAGCTCGTATGCCACCCAGTTGGCGAGCACATAGTCTGGATTGTAACTGAGAGTATATCCAATATGTGTAACAATGATATCCTTGTTCCTCTTCTTGGGAAGTTCGAGTTTGGTTGCACTCTCATCCCTTGAAGTATTCTCCACCTTCACCAACTTTTCATTTCCGGAGCCGGTATCACCTGATGCTTTTAGAATAAGAAAGGTGGCAATTATTGCCGCAGAGATAAGTATAGGAAATATGGATTTATTCCGTGACATTGAATACAACTTTAATCACAACGAAGATACGAATAATTGGGCAACAACAAAAACACAAACCCCGCACCTGAAAAGGCACGGGGCTTCAAGTGACTCCCTGTTGAGTCCGTTAAATCATGCAATCTGCCTGAAGGCCTTTGAGAACTCTCTTCTACAAATAGCTCTTG
Source organism: Bacteroidales bacterium UBA1751 (assembly GCA_002315995.1). Taxonomy (GTDB): domain Bacteria; phylum Bacteroidota; class Bacteroidia; order Bacteroidales; family UBA932; genus Egerieousia. Next base: position 20,100 of record DCHN01000037.1, read on the forward strand.
AGGAGTTTGCTTCTTGCGCTATGTCTGAGTCTTCTTATGGCTTTCTCCTTGATTTGTCTTACACGCTCACGTGTAAGTCCAAAATACTCGCCTATCTCCTCCAGTGTCATCTCCTGGGTTCCAATTCCAAAGAAATACTTCACAATGTCACGCTCACGCTCGGTGAGTGTTGAAAGTGACCTCTCTATTTCCTTGTTTAGAGACTCGTTTACAAGACCTCTGTCGGCATTTGGTGAATCAGTGTTTGGAAGAACGTCAAGGAGACTGTTCTCTTCGCCCTCAACGAACGGTGCATCTACAGATACGTGACGTCCGCTCACGCGAAGTGAATCAACAATCTTCTCCCTTGGAATATCGAGCATCTCAGCCAATTCGTCTGGAGACGGCATTCTCTCATTCTTCTGTTCAAACTGCGACAGCGCCTTGTTAATTTTGTTCAATGATCCTACCTGATTCAATGGCAACCTTACAATTCTTGACTGCTCTGCCAAAGCCTGAAGAATGGACTGGCGAATCCACCATACTGCATACGAGATGAATTTGAATCCCCTTGTCTCATCAAATTTCTCCGCAGCCTTTATTAGTCCGAGATTTCCTTCATTAATAAGGTCCGGAAGACTCAATCCCTGATTCTGGTACTGCTTGGCAACTGAAACCACAAACCTCAAGTTTGCTCTTGTAAGTTTGTCCAGCGCCTCCTGATCACCCTTTCTTATTCTTTGGGCCAGTTCTACCTCCTCCTCAACCGATATGAGTTCCTCCCTGCCTATTTCCTGCAGGTATTTGTCCAGAGATGCGCTCTCTCTGTTAGTAATTGATTTAGTAATTTTTAATTGCCTCATGACACAAAATTAGCCAGCGAATGTACAATTTTATATCATAAAAACAAAACACATATTAGTTATTTTAATAATCTTTTAGAACAACCCCCAAGGATCCACCTGATAGTACTGGCGCTGCTGCCTCCGCCTCTGATACTGACGCATCATCTCCTCCTCTCTTGCACGCTCCTTACGCGCCTGTGAATCCATCATAGCGTTAAGATCCATAAGCTGAAGAACCACATTACACTCGACGCTCTTTCCACCTCTTACAACCGAAACGGTTACACCATCTCCAGGTCGGTGAATATTGATTCTCTCCTGCAATTCATTTGACGAAGTAACCTTATGCCCATCTACGGCTACTATTACATCATTCACCTTGATTCCACCCTTTTGTGCAGCGGAGCCCTCAACTACCTCGGCAACAGCCGCACCCTGTGTGTCATCAGCTATTTTCAGCGCTGCGGCTACGTCACTGCTCATGGTAACAGTTGAAACCCCCAGTTGCGCCCTCTGAATGGTTCCGTACTGTAGAAGATCAGATACAATCTTCTTCACAAGAGATGATGGCACAGCAAAGGAGTAGCCGGCAAATGCTCCGGTTGGTGACGCAATTGCCGTATTGATACCCACAAGTTCTCCCTTGAGGTTTACAAGTGCTCCGCCACTGTTTCCTGGATTAACTGCAGCATCGGTTTGAATATATGATTCTATTTTGAAACCGTTTGCAGCGGCTCCCAGCGTGCGACCCTTGGCACTTACAATTCCTGCGGTAACGGTATTGTTCATACTGTAGGGACAACCAATGGCAAGAACCCACTCACCAAGCCTCAATGAATCGGAATCGCCCATAGGAACAACGGGGAGCTCCTTTGAATCTATCTTTATAAGGGCTATGTCAGTAATAGGATCGGTTCCAATGACTTTTGCGCTGAAGGATTTCTGGTCATTCAATGTGACCTTGATTTCAGAAGCACCCTCAACCACGTGATTATTGGTAACAATATATCCATCAGGGGTAATAATAACGCCGGAGCCGCTGCTCATTGAGCGCTGCGGCTGAATATCATATCCGAAGAAGTGCTGAAGAAATGACATATTCTGAGGAACTTCAGACCTTTTAGCAACCTGAATGAACACCACAGCATCCACGCTGCTCTCTGCGGCATATACAAAATCAGGGGAAGCTGCATAACGCAATGTACTGCCTGCAGCTGAAGAGGTTGAATCATTTGAAAAGCTGAAGAACTTACCGCTCTCAGCTGCTCTCAATGAAGAGTATCTGCAAATGGCGCCTGAACACAGAACGCTCAATACCACACTTGTTGCAACAATTAATACACTCTTTTTCATACTATTAAAAATTTTTGAAAGTAAAATTTTCAAACCTGATTTCAGGCAAATATTTTTTATATTTTTATTCGGAAAGTCAAAAAATATGCCACTTTTTTATTACCTTTGCTAGGTTAGAAAATAGAAAAACCAATAATTACTCAATATGAAGTTCATAGTTTCAAGTACAGATCTGTTGCAGTTGCTTTTGTCAGCATCAAAAGTCATTGCATCAAAGAACTCCCTTCCAATACTGGACAATTTTCTTTTTTATCTGGAAGGCGGAAAACTGACGGTTACAGCTTCTGATATGGAAACGACTTTTAAGTCGTCAATTGACATTGAAGAAATAGCGCAAGAGGGGGAGATTGCTGTACCTGCAAAACTTCTTACCGACGCAATAAAGGAGCTGCCCACACAGCCAATTGAATTCTCCACAAACGAAGAGAAGAAGATTGCCAACATAGTATGGCAGAGCGGAAATGCGCAAATCCCATTCCTTCCAGCCGATGAGTACCCCGTTGCTCCCGGTATAAAGGATCCAATCTCCATACAGATGCCTGCGAGCGTACTCGCAAATGGAATCAACTGCACAATATATGCTACTGCAGATGAGGAACTCCGTCCTGTGATGAACGGTATCTTCTTTGACATAACAACCGACAACACAACTTTTGTTGCATCAAACGCTCACAAACTCGTATGCTTTAAAAGGAACGACATCAAACATTCAGAGAATGTTTCATTCATACTTCCCAAGAAACCGGCAAATATTCTCAGGTCGGCTCTGACAAGAATGGGTGATGAAATGGTTGATATCTCCTTCGATTCAAAGAACGCACGTTTTTCCTACGAGGGTACAACAATAATGTGCAGACTCATAGAGGGAGCATTTCCAGCATATAGAACCGTTATTCCAAAGAACAATACCAATGTGGTCTCTGTTTCAAGAGCTGAACTGCTCAATGCGGCCAAGCGTGTTGCCGTTTGCTCAAGTCAGTCAACCTCACAGATCACCTTCCGCCTGAGCATGAACAGAATTGAGATTTCAGCCCAGGATATTGACTTTTCAACAAGTGCAAAAGAGACCATTCTCTGCAACTACGAAGGCAGCCCTATGGAGATCAGTTTCAAGGCAACCTTCCTTATGGAAATTCTCTCATCACTTCCTTATGAAGATATATGCATCAAACTTGCCGATGCAACCAGAGCCGCACTTATAGAGCCTGCTGTTGAGGATGATGAGAACCAGAGCATCTGCGCACTTCTTATGCCAATGAGAATTTAATTCGGGAGGAGGGGGTATGGAGCTCAATTTAAAAAATCCAATTGTCTTTTTTGACATTGAGAGCACAGGCCTTGACATAGCAAAAGACCGCATAGTTGAAATCTGCGCAGTAAAAATCATGCCCGACGGACGTGAAGAGGTTAAGACACGCAGAATCAATCCAACAATTCCAATCTCTCCTGAGGCACAGGCCGTACACGGCATATCCGATGAGGACGTAAAAGATTGTCCTGTATTCAAGCAAATAGCCAAGAGTCTTGCCAACTGGATGGAGGGGTGTGACATTGGAGGATACAACTCAATAAAATTCGACATTCCACTTCTTGCTGAGGAGTTTCTGAGGGCTGAAGTTGATTTTGACTTCCGCAAGCGCAAACTTGTTGATGTGCAGAATATATTCCACAAGATGGAGCAGCGCACACTGAGTGCTGCATATAAATTCTACTGCCAGAAAGACCTTGAGAACGCCCACAGCGCAGAGGCTGACACCATTGCCACATACGAGGTTCTCAAAGCTCAGCTCGACAAATATCCTGAAACACTGAAGAACGACATAGGATTTCTTGCTGACTTTTCTCTTAAAAGCCGCAATCTTGACTATGCAGGAAGAATTGTGCTCAACGACAAGGATATCCCTATTATTAACTTTGGAAAGCACAAGGGCAGAGCGGTTGAAACAGTTCTCAAGGAGGAGCCTAGCTATTACGCCTGGATAATGCAGGGAGATTTCACCCTTGATACAAAAAAGGTTCTTACAGAAATAAAGATAAAGATGCTCCAGAGATGAACATCTTTGTATTCTATCCACAAAAACAGGAATTCATCCTCAGGCCGGACTCCACTCTGAACAAAGATTGCTCCGACTACTGGATGCCCGACGGTATAAAGACACTTATGTCTGTCCCGTTTTTCTACCTGCGTATAGAAAAGAATGCAAAAAGCGTTTCATCCCGTTTTGCAAAGAGGTACTGGACATTTGCCGGATACGGAGTCTATTTATATGCTCCTTCAATGCCACTGCAAATGGGTCATGCCCTTGATTTCAGCACAATGGTGTCTGCTCCAATGAAGCCCGATGAACTTATGTCTGCAAGCGCGCCAGCCTGCAATCCTGACATTGAAGAACTTGAAAAAGCAGTTGAAAAAATAACAACATTGTGTTCGCTTAAAAGCGGCGATCTTGTATGCATTCCCTGCTCAGAGGGAAAAGAACTGAAGCAGGGTAATAGTTTTGAATTTCTTGATATAAACTTCTCAATAAGATAATATGTTAAAATCTGCCACTACAACCGTTGCGCTGCTCTCTTGCATCGCTTTCTCGCTGATGTTACTCCCAGGATGCCATAACAATAGGCAATCTGCGAATGAGGTCTTCACAGAGAACACTCAGAATGAGGGTAATTCCGCCGAAACATTTGCCATTGACAAAGACAGTTCGGAAATTATTGTAAAAAAGGTTTGGGATAACAACCAGGAAGAGCGCTATTCCATTGAGGAGCTGAATGCGGAGAGGATTATATGCATGTCATCATCACACGTTGCATTCCTGAGCGAATTGGGGTGTGTTAAGAACATCATTGGCATTTCAGGTATAAAATATATTTATAATCCAGAGGTTAGAAGTGCCATTGAAAATAAAAAGATTATTGAAATCGGTTCAGAAAGTTCACCTGATTATGAGAAAATAATATCACTCAGACCTACTCTCGTGGTTGCCTATGGAATTGCCGGTGCTGACAACAGTTATATAGCCAACCTACAGAATTATGGAATAAAGGTGCTTGTTCTTGGTGATTATCTGGAGTCTTCTCCTCTTAGCCGCCTTTCATACATAAAGCTCTTTGGTGCAATAACTGGAAAGAAGGAGATGGCAGACTCTATTTTCACATCGCGCAGCATGGAGTACCACAGGACAAGAGCTCTTATAAGCAGGAAATTGAAAGAAAATGAATATCCTGAAACAAAAGTGCTTATAAACGCTCCGTTCAAGAACGTTTGGTATGTACCAGGTGGCAAAAACTATACTTCAAGACTTATTCAGGATGCCGGTGGTGAAATTCTTGGAGCAAGAAGCAACTCAACACACTCCTCAACAGAGAGCATGGAGAGAATGATGATGCTGGCAAGAGAGGCCGATGTATGGCTTAACCCAAACAGTGTTACATCAATGGATGAACTTATCTCAGAGCAACCGCTTCTTAAAGATATTCCTGCAGTAAAGAATTCACGTGTATTCAACAACAACCTCCGTCAAGGAGAGAACGGAGGCTCAGATATCTGGGAAAGCGGATATACACATCCCGAACTGATTCTGAAGGATCTTGCATTGATTCTTCACCCGGAGCTTGCAGAGGCGCTTAATTGCAATACTCTGTATTACCACCGGAAAGTTGAGTAAGAATCTATCTATTTTATGACGAGTTACGAACTCATAATAGTTGGCGGGGGTGCTTCCGGCCTGTTTGCAGGGGCAAGAGCCGTTGACTTGGGAATTGGTGTCTGCATTCTTGAGAAGAATCCCTTTTGCGGAAAAAAGATTGGAATTACCGGAAAAGGAAGGTGCAACATCACCAACACCACTCCATGGGATGAGTTCAGCAAACACATACACCCTTCATACAACTTTTTCAAAAGCGCATTCTTTTCAATGAACAATGAGGCTACAATTGAGTACTTCAACTCAATTGGACTGCCAACAGTTGTTGAAAGGGGAAGCAGAGTCTATCCACAAAGTATGTGTGCAAAAGATGTCTCAATGGCATTGGCTGCACATATCAGAGAGAATGGAGGCACAATTATTACCGATTTTGAGGTAGAGGGAGTAAACTGTTCTGAAATTGAAGATGGGTGCAAAAATAGAGGGAACAGAAGATTTGCGGTGAATGGAAGGGATACCAAAGGCGAATTGGTTCTCTATTCCAATTTTGTACTTATTGCTACAGGCGGTCTCTCCTACCCGAGCACAGGAAGCACTGGAGACGGTTATAGGTTTGCAGAATCCTTTGGACATAGCGTTACCAAGCGGTTTCCATCTCTTACAGCTCTGAAGCCGGAAAACTACACATCACTCTTCCCTGACATCACAGGAAAAAGCTTGGAGGTGAAGAATTGTGAAATTTCGCTTGATATAAACGGGGCCATAGTGCAGAGAGAGTTCGGCGATGTTACATTCACCGACGGAGGCATTGAAGGGCCCATTGGTTTCAAGATAAGCCGCAAAGCTGTTGAAAATCTCAATAACGGTCAGAAGGTAAAAGTTCATCTGGATTTGAAACCGGCTGTTTCAATTAAGCAGTTGCTTGCAAGAATTGAGAGAGAGATGTCTGAGAGAAAAACAGGCGCGGGAGTCAATGGAGTTCTTCGTTCTCTTCTTCCTGCAGTACTGATTGAGCCATTCTGCAAAGCAAATGGAGCAAGGAATTCATGGAACGCAGCTGATACGGCAGAAAAGCTCAAGAACTGGGAGTTCAGGATTGTGGACTATGTTGGATACAGCCGCGCCGTTGTTACTGCAGGGGGTGTATCAACCAAAGAGGTTTCTCAGAAAACAATGGAGTCCAAACTGATCCCCGATCTCTATTTTGCTGGTGAAATTCTTGACCTTGATGCTGATACCGGTGGCTATAACCTTCAAATTGCATTCTCAACTGCTTCCCTTGCAATTGATTCAATAGCAAAAAAGAACGGGAGCGTTTTATAAATACGCTCCCGAATTCTTGAATTAAGTGAATCTCAAAAAATAAGTTCTAGAAAAACTAGTACTCCTTAATCTTCTCTTCGCCTTTAAGTACGGCAAGACCATTGCCTGCAAGAGTTCCCATCTCATCCTCTCCAGGATATACGATTACCGGAGCAATGAAAGAGATTCTCTCCTTGAGCTGAGCCATAAGACTCTTTGAGTACGCAATTCCACCGGTTACGAGAATGGCATCAACCTTTCCGCAGAGAACTGTGCTCATTGCAGCAATATCCTTTGCAAGCTGGTAAACAAATGCATCTGAAACAAGTTTTGCCTTTGCATTGCCAGCCTCTACCATATGCTCAACTTCAAGCATAGAGTTTGTGCCAAGATAAGAGACAACACCGCCCTTACCATTAACGAACTTCTTCATTTGCTCCTTGGTGTACTTTCCGCTGAAGCAAGCATTGATAATTAGACCTGCCGGAAGAGTGCCTGAGCGCTCTGGTGAGAATGAACCATCACCGTTAAGCGCATCATTTACATCAATCACACGACCGCCCTTATGTACGCCCACTGATATTCCACCACCAAGGTGAGCAACAACTACGCTTATATCCTCATACATCTTTCCCTGCTCCTTTGCATACCTCTTGGCAATAGCCTTCTGGTTGAGTGCATGAAAAATGGAGATACGTGGAAACTCAGGATGACCTGAAAGACGTGCAACATCGTTGAGTTCGTCAACAACAACAGGATCTGCAATTACAGCATTGACCTTCTTACCTGAAGCCGCCTCAACCTCCTTGGAAATCTCAAGGGCAAGGACACCGCCAAGATTGCTGGCATGCTCACCATACCTTACATTCTTGATGTCGTCAATCATAGCCTGGTTTACTCCATATACACCTGAAGGAATAGGCTTAATAACGCCACCTCTTCCTACGCATATATCAATGCTTTTAAGCTCAACCTTATTCTCCTCAAGGGCCTTCATAATGGTCTCCTTGCGGAAAGCGAGCTGATCAATGACACCCTTATATGGAGCAAGCTCCTCGTTGGTATGTCTGAGTGTCTTTGTGAATACCTCAGATGAATCTGAATAAACTGAAATCTTGGTTGATGTAGAACCAGGATTTACTGCCAATATTGTGTATGCCATACTGCTAATGACCTTATTTTGCAGATATTGCAGCAAGAGCAATTGAGTTCAACTTGGTATCAACACTGTCGCCACGGCTGGTAAGCACGCAAGGAGCATCAGCACCTGCAACAATTGCAGCTGTCTGAACACCAGGGCAAAGCATTGTATTTGTCTTGTAGAATACGTTTGCAGGCTCAATTGCAGGGAATACAAGGCAATCAGCATCACCAGCTACAGGGCTTGTGAGCTTCTTTATTGCAGCAGCCTCCTTATTCAAGGCAACATCAAGTGCAAGAGGACCGTCAACCATGCAACCGCCAATCTGACCTCTCTCAGCCATCTTGGCAATAAGTGCAGCCTCAACACAAGCAGGCATACCGCTAAGCATCTGCTCAGTAGCAGCAATCATTGCAACTTTTGGCTTCTCTACACCAAGAGCCTTTGCTGTGTTTACAACATATTTGAGAATAGCCTGTTTCTGCTTGAAGTCAGGAGCAGGAATAACTGCCATATCACCAAGAACAATGAACTTGCCATAGTTAGGGTTGAGAACAACTGAAACGTGGCTCAAGGTAGCCTTTGCAGGAAGAAGACCATTCTCCTTGTTAAGAATACCTCTCATATACTTGTCAGTTGAGCAAAGACCCTTCATAAGAATGTCACCTTCACCGCTCTTTACCATACCAACAGCCTGAGCAATAGCTTTGAGCTCAACTTTGTTGTCAATGATGGTAAACTTGCTGCTGTCTATCTTCTCCTCCTTGCAAACTGCAAGAATCATATCCTTGTCACCAACAAGAGTTCCCTCAACAATACCCTTGTCAATAGCCATTGAAACGGCTGAAATAGTGTGGTTGTCAACACCCCATGCTGCTACAAGTCTCTTTTTTGAGCGTGAGCGCAACTGCTCGAAAAGCTCGTCGAAATTCTTTATCATAATTGAATTATTTTGTTTTTGTTGTTTTTTTCTTTTTTCTACTGCGATAGTTATTACCTATTTTGCGAGTCTCATTGTATCCTGTGCAATTACAAGCTCCTCATTGGTTGTTACAACTGCAACCTTAACCTTTGAAGATGGCTTTGTAAGAATTGCATCCTTACCCCTGAGACCGTCGTTTACAGATGAATCAAACTCAATGCCAAGGTAAGATGCCCTCTTTCCAATATACTCGCGTGTTGAAGGATCGTTCTCGCCAATACCTCCAGTGAATACAATGAGGTCAACACCGTTCATTGCTGCAGCGTATGCTCCAACATATCTGAGAACGCTGTATTTGAACATCTCCTGAGCAAGAGCGGCTCTCTTGTTACCCTCCTTTGCAGCAGCCTCAATGTCACGTGAGTCTGAAGAGACACCTGAAACACCCTGGAAACCACTCTTCTTGTTGAGAACAGCGCTCACACCCTTGGTATCAAGCTTGTCTTTGTCCATAATGAAGGTTACAACACCTGCATCAACACTTCCGCAACGTGTACCCATTACCACACCCTCCATTGGAGTGAAACCCATTGAAGTATCAACTGACTTGCCATTAAGTACAGCGCATACTGAACCGCCGTTTCCAAGATGGCAGGTAATTATCTTTGAATTGTTTATGTCAAGACCTGCAAGTGCAGCTGCCTTTGCGGCAACAAACTTGTGGCTCGTGCCGTGGAAGCCATATCTGCGTACCTTGTAATTCTCATAGTACTCGTATGGAACCGCATACATATAAGCCTCCTGAGGCATTGTCTGATGGAATGATGTATCAAATACTGCAACCTGTGGGATAGATGGCATCAACTCTGCAACTGCCTTGATTCCAAGAAGGTTTGCAGGATTGTGAAGCGGTGCAAGCTCGCAGCACTTCTCAATGTTTGCAATTACCTGTGCATCTACCTTTACGCTGCAGTTGAAGAACTCTCCGCCGTGTGCAACTCTGTGTCCGGCAGCCTTGATGTCAGCGAGTGACTTGAGGACACCGTTCTGAGGGTCAACAAGAAGATCGAGAACCTTCTTGATACCTGCTGTATGGTCAGGAATAGGAGCGTGAACCTTGAGTTTATCCTTTCCGGTTACACTATGGGTAATGTCACCCTCATCCATACCTATTCTCTCAACCAAGCCCTTGGCAAGAAGTGAATAATCAGACTCGCTCTTCATATCAAGAACCTGATACTTCAAAGAGGAGCTTCCGCAATTGAGTACAAGAATAATCATGTCGTATTTTGTTATTTGTTATATAATCATCTGTTTTTCACCTAAATTGTGAAATTGTAATATCCTGCAAAGATAACAAATAAAACAACACGAATAATAACACAGCTGTTACAAAAACAGTTCATACGGCCAGCCACTCCATAACGGATATAAGGAGGGAGAGCAGTTCGCCTGTGATATGCTGCAGCAGATGCAGGAGGGGCTCGAGAAGTTCCATTCCACCGTTACACGTCGCACCACCCCATAAGAGTAATGACGCAAAGTATGAGATAGAGTTCACAAGAAGAAAAATCAGAAAACTGTATATTATAAGACTAACAAGTGGAGAAGCCACAATATTCGTAATGAGGAATTGCTGCGGGAGAGATCCAAAATAGTAGAGTACCAGCGGAGCGGTTGCAATTTGGCAGGAAATTGAAATGGCACACAACTGATATACTACCCTTGCCAACCAGAGTACAAGAGCCAGGAATGGATTGATTCTGTGGAGCCGCACTCTGGTAAAGAGTTTCAGCGACTCCTGGTTCGTAAACTCTTTTCCCACCTCCCCAGTATCATGGAAAAGGTTATCGAAGGCAGAACCCAGCGTGGGAAAAATGAATACAATTCCAGCCATTGCTGCAAAAGAGAGTTGGAAACTCAAAGATTCAGCCGCATGCGGGTCAATAATCAGCAAAATAGCAGCACTGAGCAACAAAGGTGTCTCAATATATCCGCTTCTCCCGCTCTCCCGCGCCCAAAGATTCATCCCTATCATAAGTACAGCCCTGCAGGCAGAGGGTGAGAGACCCGTTACAACAACATAAAGCACCATAACCGCCAACACCAGTGGCAGTTTGACTCTTTTGAGCCTTACTGTAATATTGAAAGGGAAAAGCAGCAGCAATATGGCACTATATATGACTCCTATATGCATTCCGCTCAGTGCAAGAATATGACTTGCCCCACTCCTACGGAAATCGCTTTTTATACTACTATCCAACTCACTTTTATTACCCAGAACAAGTGCCTTCAAAAGTCCCCTGTTACGAACCAACGAAGGGTCAGAGAGAAGAGTATCTATACTTGAATCCACGAATGATTCAATTTCCTCAACAATGTCCGAATCCCTGAAGGAAAATTTCTTCGATGATGTATTTCGCTGGGAATTAATTAACCCTGCCAGGAGTATCATAACCGCCACAGCCGCATCAAGAAACCCAAAAGCCCTCCTGAATTTCGGACTGAAAAGAAAAAGGCGCACCATTATGGAAACCACCATAAGCAGAGAATCCAGCACCAGAAGAAAAAGAACCCATTCAGATGAGATATTCAAAAACAAGCCGGAAATGGACCCGACAATAAAAAACGGCAGGAAAAGTCGTCTGTACACGAAACAGTTTTCTTCAAAAATACCCCACCCGGCCAATAGTTACCCTCCAAACCGTCATTTTCACTCTCAAAAACATGTATATTTTCAAAGAACCATAAAGCCATGCCCGAAAAGCAAATTGTGTTACTCCACACATGAAAATCCCATTTGAAAAGAGCGGTCTAATAGTTAACTTTGTATTGTACGAACCATGTACAGAATCGGGAATGAAAAAGATAGCTTTCATAGTAAACGCAAAGAGCGGCACCCAAAGCAAGGATAACATCCTTGCCAAGGCATGGAGCACGTTCTCCCCTATGGCAGGCTATCAGCCAACAATTCATGCCACCACAGATGAGAACGACGCATACGAGAGTGCCAGCGACTTTGCACGTCACAACTACGACATTGTTGTAGCAATTGGAGGTGACGGAACCGTAAATCAGGTGGCACGTGCCCTTGTTGGAACAGAGACAAAACTTGCCATTATTCCCGTAGGCTCGGGCAACGGACTGGCAAGACATCTGAGAATACCTCTCCTATATTTCAGGGCAATAGATGCAATACTTGAAGAGAGAACAGAGACAATAGACGCAGGGAGAATAAACGACAAGATATTTTTCTGCACTGCAGGTCTCGGTTTCGATGCCGAGGTGGGAAGCAGATTCAACAATGCCGGCACAAGAGGTCTTAAAACCTATATTCAGTTCTGCGCACAGGAGTATGTCAAATACAGGCGGGAAAAATATACCATACGAATAGGAAACAACGTCTATGAGAAAAAGGCATTTCTCATAACCTTTGCCAACGGCGGGCAGTGGGGAAACAACGCGTTCATTGCCCCGGAAGCCAGAATTGCCGACGGCCTTATTGATGTTGTAATATGGAACAGGGCACCCCTTGTTGCCGTTCCCTTCATGACCGCACAGCTCTTCACAAAAACGCTTGGTTTCTCCGAATATATAGAATCATTCCGCTGCAAGGAGATTACAATTGAACGGGAGAAACCGGGTATAATACAATTCGACGGAGAGAGTGCAATGATGCCTCAGAAACTTACCGTTTCAGTTATTCCAAACGCCGTAAAAGTCATTGTACCAAGCGGCAACCTCCTCGAAAAAATAGTAGGCTATCTCTCAGGTGAAGAGGAACTCGTATAGATTCACAAAAGATAAAACGGCCACAAAACAGCCCACTTTTGTGGCCGAATGAGGTCTCAAGACATAAAACGGCCACAAAAACATATGTTTTTGTGGCCGTTTTCTATCGCCCGAGTGGGGTGTCAACTATTTTGCAAGAAAAGCATTGTATTTCTCGTAACCTGCCTTGCAAGCATCATCCTTGTCGCGGAAGCGGAAGTAGATGTTCTTCAAAAGCTCAGCAACATAGCTCTGGAGCTCAGGATCCTGTGTAAGTGAGAATGACTGCTCAAGTGGCTCAATTGCGCTCTTGAGGCAACCATCAAGCTTCTCAAGAAGAACAGCATACTTAGCATCATCTGCCTCCATGTTAGCCTCGTTCTGAATCTCAACAGCCTTGTCGTAGTAAGATTTACCCTGGCTGAAATATCCCCAGAAATACTTAGGGTCAATTTCAACTGACTTCTTGTAAGAAGCCATTGCCTCCTCAAGCTGTCCAAGTTTTACAAGAACGTTACCCTCTGCGTAGTAGAGGCTAGGGTTGTTAGGCTCGTTTGCCTGTGCTGTATGGAGAAGATCACGAAGCTTTGCAGGGTCGTCATTTGACTCCATATAGATATTGATGAGAGCAACGAGAATTGACTGGCTGGTAGGGAATTTAACGAAACCTGCATTCAAAGTCTCCTTTGCCTTGGTTGTATCAGCACTCTGCTTGTAAGCGTCAGCCAACTGTGCATATACATCTCCATCCTGCTCAAAGTTAAGTGAAATACACTTGTTGAGGTTCTCAATTGCACGGTCATACTTCTTGCACATTGTACCTGTAATAGCAGTATAGTAGTAAAGGGTTGTGTCAACAGCACCAACTACAGGGCTCTCTGACACCTTTGCTGCCATAAGGAAGTTGTCGGAAGCCTTGTCATAAACGCCAAGGTAGTAACCGCACATAGCCTCATTATAATATCTTGACTTCAATGCATCAAAAGATGCTTTGAGATCTTTGTTTGCTGCAGCCTTTGGATCTAACTCAGCGCTCTTTGTGTATGCTTCAAAAGCTTTGAGAAGTGGGTCCTCATTTTCAAGTGCAGGTTTTACAACATTCCATGCAACAAGTTTTCCACTCTCATCGTAGAAGAGCTCCTTATCGGCATAAACCTCTTTAAGGAACATCTTGCCGTTCATTTCAACCTCCTTTGACTCAAGCACCTGCTGATCCTTGAAGAGAAGGTGAACCTCCATATTGTTTGAACCTGTATAAAGTCCCTTAATAGGAGCATCGTATGCCTCGCTATATGCGTGGCCAACATTCATCCAGCTCTTAGGATTTGTTGCCTTCTTAGGGTTGGCAACCTCTGCATTAGCCTTTGTTACCTTCTTTACAGCCTCTACAGCATCCTTTGACTGTGCACTTACCTGCAATACCATCATGATCATTGCAAGTGAAATAAGTAATTTCTTCATTTTTCTATAGTTTAATTATTAACAAAAATCATTATTGTTCATCATCCTGAGCAGGCTCTATTTCCTCACTCTTGTTCACTACACATACGGCAGCAATTTCATCTCCGTCCTTTATGTTAATCAGACGCACTCCCTGAGTTGCCCTGCTGGCAGTCTTGATATCCTCAATTGCCATTCTTATAGTAAGACCTGACTTGTTTATAATCATCAAATCCTGATCTTCATGCACATACTTCAAAGCAACCAGTTTACCTGTCTTTTCGGTAATATTAATGGTCTTCACGCCCTTGGCACCTCTTGAAGTGAGCCTATAATCATCAAGTTCCGATTTCTTACCATAACCATTCTCACTCACAACAAGAACAGTGTTTGAAGTGTCTGCCTGCTGCTCAGGTGAAGCGTTTACCATACTTATTGCAAACTCATCATCTGCAATATCTATACCTCTTACACCCATTGATATTCTTCCAATGGCTCTGCAATCACATTCATTGAACCTTACGCACTTGCCATTTGATGCAGCAATAAGAATCTGGTCATTGCCGGATGTCACCATGGCAGAGAGCAACTCGTCATCATCACTTATGGTAATTGCCCTGATTCCGTTCTCTCTGTTGGTCTTATACTCAGAGAGTGAAGTCTTCTTTATGACGCCCTTTCTGGTTCCAATTACAATGAAGTGGCTTGAGAGATACTCTTCGTTCTCCATATCTCCAAGCTTGAGATATGCACATACGGAGTCGCCGTTCTCAAGTTTGATTATATTCTGAATAGCCCTTCCCTTGGAGCTCTTGGTACCCTCAGGAATGTCGTAAACCTTTATTTTGAAGTACATGCCTCTGCTTGTAATAAGCATGAGGGTACTGTGCATATTGGCAACATATATGTGCTCAATGAAATCCTCATCACGCGTTGCACTTCCCTTTGAGCCAACACCACCTCTGTTCTGTATCTTGTACTCGGAGAGTGAAGTTCTCTTTATGTACCCCAGATGTGAAATCGTTATTACAACATCCTCATTCGGATAGAAATCCTCCGGATTGAACTCGCTCTCGTCAGGCTCTATGCTTGTTCTTCTGGCATCTCCGAAACGCTGCTTGAGGTCTGCAAGTTCCTCCCTTATTATTTCCATTTGCATCTCATAGCTCTCAAGAACCTCTTTGAGGTGAGCAATGAGTTTCATAAGTTCGTCATACTCGTTCTGAAGCTTCTCCCTCTCAAGTCCGGCAAGAGTACCGAGTCTCATTGCAACAATTGCCGCTGCCTGAAGGTCGGTAAAACCGAATCTCTCCATAAGCTTCTGCTTAGACTCTTCAACCGTACGGCTTGAACGAATAAGAGCAATTACCTCATCTATGAAATCAAGAGCTTTGAGAAGTCCCTCCAGGATATGAGCCCTTGCCTGAGCCTTCTTCAAATCGAACTGAGCCCTGCGTACAATAACCTCATGCCTGTGCTTTACAAAGTATTTGACGAGCTGTTTGAAGTTCAGAAGTCTAGGCCTTCCATCTACAAGCGCAATATTGTTTACGGAGAAACTTGACTGCAACGGAGAGTTCTTGAAAAGAGTGTTTCTGACCACGTCGGAAACAGCACCCATCTTCAGACGGATTACTATTCTCATACCCTCGCGGTCTGACTCATCGTTTATTTCAGATATGCCTTCAACCCTCTTCTCCTCAACAAGCTGAGCAATCTTCTCAATGAGCTCTCTCTTGTTAACCATGTACGGAATCTCGGTAACAACAATTGATTCACGCCCGTTGTCAGCTGTCTCTATTTCAGTTCTTGCACGAACAACCAACCTGCCACGTCCGGTTTCAAACGCATCCTTTATACCCTGCATGCCGAGAATGATGCCGCCGGTTGGGAAATCAGGTCCCTTCACATACTGCATCATCTCCTCTATTGTCATCTCCTCGTTATGAGTATAAGCTATTATGGCATCGCACACCTCATTCAAATTATGAGGTGCCATATTGGTTGCCATACCAACTGCAATGCCGGAGGTACCGTTCAACAGGAGAAGCGGAGCCTTGCAAGGAAGCACAACCGGCTCCTTCAAGGTATCATCGAAGTTCCCCGTCATATCAACGGTATCCTTATCCAGATCTGCAAGCACCTCTTCGGTTATTGGCTTGAGTCTGGCCTCTGTATAACGCATTGCCGCAGCACCGTATCCATCAATTGAGCCAAAGTTACCCTGACCGTCAACGAGCATGTATCTCAGGCTCCAATCCTGAGCCATACGAACCATTGTCTCATAAATGCTGGAATCTCCATGAGGATGATACTTACCCATTACCTCACCAACAATACGGGCAGATTTCTTTGTCTGTCCTCCTGCGGTAAGTCCCAATTCACTCATTCCATACAGCACTCTTCTCTGCACGGGTTTTAATCCGTCCCTTACATCAGGAAGCGCACGCGAAACAATTACAGACATTGAATAGTCAATGTATGAACTTTTCATGTGGTCCTCAATGTTTATCTGCTGAACCCTTCCCTGTGACAATTCTTCTAATTCCATTGAATATCAGTCAAAAAAACTATAATTTTCTTCCACTTGAAACTGCAGCGGCCCCTACTTGAGCAGACCAACCACAATAACAAGCAAAGATACCTATAATATGGGAAAATTCAAAAATAAAGACCCTAAAATTAGGTCAATTGAAGAAGGAAACGGCGACTACCGAGATTTGTTATTGGAATTCCGCCCAAAGAGCTCCCCAAAGCATCATTACTATGAATCCTTGAGAGATGAACACGTTTAAAAGAGCCCTGCTCAACAATAAATTCAACAGGCTTTCGCCCACCACACTCATTAAAACCAAGCCTTTGATATACAGAGCCATTAGACCACTCATTATCTGAATATGACATAATTTCAATGCCTCTTTCCTTCGCCAGATTCCTCTTCGCATCTTCAATGAAGCGTTTGAGGAGTCTGCCCATACCACCAACAACCCTCACCCCGGCAATGGAGGCATATCTCAACCACTGGTATGAATCAAATAATACAGCATCAGCACCACTACCCTGCTCAAGGAACAAATCCAAGCCCCTCTTCCGCTCTACAAGGAGTGAGCCGGAGAATGTAGCAACAGCCACAACCCTGCCACCAGGCAACTCAAGAGCATAGCAATATTTAGAACTGCACCAGCCGTATGAGTGGTTGTCATTAAGAAAGGCACGTGCCATCTCCTTCTCCTTCTGAGAAACGAGTTGCACCACCCTACATTTTCTGGCAAAAAGAGAGTCAAATATACCGCAGCGCGCAAGAATCCTTTTTCGAAATGAATCGCCACCGCTTCTCCACATATCTTCAAAAAGATAGAGCGTATCTTTCGAGTCCGACAAGTTCACTGAAAATCCATTTGAAGCAGTATGGCTGAAAGAATCATAACCTGAATTGCTCATACAAAGTGGAACCTCAACAATCAATAGGCCGGTTGCCGGAATCAGAAGGAGATTGTTTCCAGAACTCTCAAAGCACACCCCGCTCTCCCGCAAAAAAGAGCGCAGCTCATCATCAAAGTTCTGCATTCCGTTCAGCATATAAACTATATCGTGTTTTCTATTGATTGCAAAAATAAAACAAAAGCCTCAGAGTATTCTCCAAGGCTTCTGTTTGAGTGATCCGCTTGGGGCTCGAACCCAA
>DCHN01000037.1:38191-49420 GCA_002315995.1 Bacteroidales bacterium UBA1751
GACCCCAACATTAAAAGTGTTGTGCTCTACCAACTGAGCTAGCGAATCAAACCCGTTCCCATATTGGGACTGCAAAGGTATATATATTTCCTAAAACTACAAATTTTATTTATAGAAGCGAGTGTGAAAATTATATTTTTGTTACACTCTAGAAGCAATACCTTACACCAAGTGCAAAGCCATACCAAGTTGCCTTGTTCTCCTGCATGAAATAGAATACAGGCCTGTAATCGAGAGAGACCAAAATAGGTACTCTGCCAAATGTATATTCAAGACCTATTTGAGGAGATATACCCATACTCAATCCTTTATGAGACTTGAAGTTTGTCATATGTCCACTGCCCCAGTTTCCAATTTCTATACCTGCTCCCGGATACCACTGTAGTGTACCGGCATTATTGGTAGGAATCTGAATCATCCACTGGTAAATTGCCTGGAAACTGAAATCGTTGCTTCCCTCATATTTGCTTATTCCAGCAGTACCCTCAATTCTTCCTGAAGGAAGTACGTATCTCTGGTAAGAGAGCTCATATGTACTGTGCAGGCCAACCCTCACACCGGCCGCATTTTCATATCCATTTCCAACCTGCGCCATTCCAATGGTTGTAAAGGCAAAAAGTGCCACAACTGCAAAAAAGATCCGTTTCATATCTGTTCAATTTATTTATTCCACAAATTTATAAAAATCTATAATAAACACATTCACCGGCCACTGAAAATTTCACGAACGAGCATCATCTTCAGAAAGAGATACAGGCCTGAGACCAAGTTCAGCCCCCTTCTCCTCCATAAGAACAAATGCCTGATCAAAGTTGTTTTCAATGCGCCCGTCAAGAATAGCCTCCTTCACATACTCCTTTATCTGCCCTATGGCATTGCACGGTGGAATTCCGAAATGTTTCATAACCAACTCTCCGTCTATAGGGTTCTTGAAGTTTCTTATGGCATCCTTTGCCTCCACCTCAACAAGCTTCTCCTTCACCAACTTATAATTCTCCTTGTGCCTGCGCACGACATTATCACGTTTTGAAGTAATGTCGGCATTGCAGAGAATCATCAAATCATCAATATCATCTCCTGCATCAAACAGAAGACGGCGAACAGCAGAATCGGTAACAATGTCATCAACCAAGGCAATAGGGCGCAGATGCAGCCCAACCAGTTTCTGCACATATTTCATTTTCTCATTTAGAGGCATCTTCAACTGCTTGAATATCTGAGGAACCATTCTTGCACCAATGAAATCGTGAGCATGGAAAGACCACCCCGCCTTCTGGTCGAACTTCTTTGTAGCAGGTTTACCCACATCGTGCAAAAGCGCCGCCCAACGCAACCAGAGATTCGATTCCCTGCCCATTTCCAACTCCATTGCAGCAACATTGTCAAGCACCTTCAAGGTATGGGAGAAATTCTCCTTGTGTCCCTTCCCATCTTGAGTCTCCACCCCTTTGAGTGCCGAGAGCTGAGGAAGAAATTTTTCAAGCAGACCAGTCTGTTCAAGGAGATAGAACCCTGTGGAAGGAGTCTTTGAGAGAAGAATCTTGGCAAGTTCATCCGCTATTCTCTCCCTGCTCAAAATATCCAGACGTCCGACATTGCGCTTTATTGATTCAAGAGACTCAGGAACGATTCTAAAACCCAGTTGAGTGGCGAATCTCACAGCACGTATCATACGCAGAGGGTCATCGGAATATGTAGTATCGGGGTCAAGCGGAGTTCTTATAATTCCGTTCTTCAAATCAGACATACCTCCAAATGGATCTACAAGCGCTCCATAATCCTCCCTCTGTAGGCTGAAAGCCATTGCATTAATTGTAAAATCCCTTCTGCACTGATCCTCCTCCAATGTACCATCCTCAACAACAGGATTCCTGGACTCCCTGTGGTACGACTCCTTGCGTGCACCCACAAACTCAATCTCCATTCCCTTGTATTTGAACATTGCCGTACCGAAATTCCTGTAAACCGCAAGATTGGCCTTTACCCTCCTGCTCACCACCGTTGCCAACTCTATTCCGCTCCCCTCAACAACAATATCAATATCGTTGCAAGGCCTTCCAAGAAAACAATCACGGACAAACCCTCCAATGGTGAAGCATCTCACACCAAGTTCAGCGGCCGCATCCGACACTATTCCAAAAATAGGATGTTCAAGATATTGTGAATACACCTTCATAAATTCTCCTCAAAAACCAGATTATAAAGCTCCATTTTCTTCACACAGATTATTGTATGAAGGAATGGAATCAAGCATTTTGGCCGACGCTCCATTACTGTAATCCAAAGCAAAGGCAAAAGTGGCCGAACCGTTTGTAATAACAACCACCCTGACACCCATAACACTGTTGTATTCCAGAGCCTGCCTGATTGTTTTCTGCGCCACCTCCGCATCCAGAAGATTCACATCCTGCGATTTGCACTCCACAATCATGACCGGTTTCAGTTCTCTGTTAAAGACCACAATATCTGCCCTTCTCTTAAGACCATTCAACTCCATTGAATACTCGCTTGCCATGTGGCTTTGTGGGAACTCCCTCTGCTGAGTAAGGAAACGAATAAAGAGTTGCCTTACAGCCTCTTCGGGAGTCATTGCAACATACTTCCCCCTCAACGGGTCAAATATCCTGTTTTCAGCCATTGCTCACTAAATCTAACAAACTCCAAAGATACAAATAATGTTGCTGGTTTTCATTATGAGTAAATTTGTTATTTTTGTAAGCAGAACCTTGTTGAAGAGCAATTATGGCCAAGAAACAGCAATCAGACAGCGCAGAGAGATTCAGAGAACTCAAGGAGCAGATTCTCGCAGGCAATTTCCAGCAGGTATATGTATTTATGGGAGAAGAGCCATACTATTGTGACCTGCTTGAAGATATGTTGTGCCAGCACGTACTCGCTCCCGAAGAGAAGGATTTCAATCTATCCATCTTCTATGCATCAGACGTAAAGGCTGATACTGTTGTTGAAACGGCACGGCGCTACCCCGTATTTGCACAGAGGCAACTGGTCATACTGCGTGAAGCGCAGCTTTTGAGGAGTCTGGAGCCATTTGAGAAGTATTTGGAAAGTCCGGCACCGGAAACCGTTCTGCTCATAAGCTTCACCGGAAAAAGCGTTGACAAGCGCACCACCTTCTACAAGAATCTGGGCAAGAGCGGCATTGAGGTGTTCGAATCGAACGAAGTGAAGTTGGAGCAGATGTGGAAATGGATAAGCACATACCTTGCCGATAGAGGTTTCTCCATTCAACCACAAGCCGCTGCGCTAATATCGGAGAGCGTAGGAAACAATCTCCGACGCACAGCCCTGGAACTTGACAAGCTTATTCAGGCCCTTCCTGAAGGGTGCAAGGATATTGACATGAAGTGCGTTGAGGATAACATTGGAATAAGCAGGGAGTTCTCGGCATTCGAACTTACCTCGGCCATATTCACAATGGAGAAGGAGAAGGCATATAGAATAGCGCACCATCTTGGTCAGAATCCAAAACAATATCCTATTCAACTCATTCTTGGAGCACTCTTCTACAGTTTTTCAAAGCTTCTTAGCGCATACGCATATTATTCTCAGGAGAAGATATCTCCAAAGAATGCAGCAATAAAATCAGGTGTTCCAATGTTCAGGACATCTGAATTCGAGGCTGCAATGCGCAACTACTCATTCGGCAAAGCAATTGGAATGATCACTTTCCTCAGGGAGTGCGATTTCAAGAGCAAGAGCAATGAGGGAGGAGGAGCAACACAAGAGGAGCTCCTTATGGAACTCCTCTCAAAAATATTTGCACCTAAAGGCGGCAAATAAAAATCTTTTCAACATCTATCGCCAGAGTGTGGCATCAGCATCAGACGGCATTACAAGGCCTCCTCTAGGGCCAAGGGCAACCGAACCCACTGCCGCTCCATCGGCGCTGCAGCTTCTCTTGTACTGCTGGGCAAAGAACCTTCTGAGGAATGTAGCAAGCCACTTCTCAATTGTCTGGGCATCATACTTTGAAACATACTGACTGCTCGATGCATTATCACAA
Source organism: Bacteroidales bacterium UBA1751 (assembly GCA_002315995.1). Taxonomy (GTDB): domain Bacteria; phylum Bacteroidota; class Bacteroidia; order Bacteroidales; family UBA932; genus Egerieousia. The sequence goes on from DCHN01000037.1 coordinate 42,216, forward strand.
GATGGCATATCATCATCTGAAGGCATGTCATCGCTCGATGGCATATCATCATCCTCAACTGGGCACTGGTAAATGAAGGCCTGACGGGCAAGGAATGCTATTTTTTCGCGCGAAGCACCAAAACGTACGAAATGGTAAAGGAAGAAATCGTGCAATTCGTATGGTCCCACAAGATCCTCTGTTTTCTGCTTTATTTCACCATTCTCGTTGGCAGGTGTAAGTTCAGGGCTTATTGGAGTCTCCACAATGTCTGCCAGTGCCGCACCGCATTCAGGATCGTACTCAGCGCTGCCTTCAAGGTTCATCTGCTGCGAAATCCATGTCACCACAACCTGCACAAGGGTCTTAGGTATTGTGCAGTTAGGGTTGTACATGCTCATATGGTCACCGTTGTATGTAGCCCAGCCCAGCGCAATCTCCGACATATCCCCTGTTCCTATTACCATTCCGTTTATCTGGTTGGCAATATCCATAAGAATCTGTGTACGCTCGCGCGCCTGGGAGTTCTCATATACAACATTATGGTTCTCAATATCGTGCTCAATATCCTCAAAATGCTGTTTCACAGCCTCCCTTATTGGAATCTCGCGCAGAGTGCAGCCAAGTCGTGAAATAAGGGTGAGTGCATTGTTATATGTTCGGTCGGTTGTTCCGAATCCAGGCATTGTAACTGCTATTATGCCGCTGCGTGGAATACCCAGCTCATCAAAGGCCTTTACTGTTACAAGAAGAGCAAGGGTAGAATCAAGGCCACCGGATATTCCTATTGCAACACTGCTGCAATGCGTATGGTCAAGACGTCTTACAACTCCCATTACCTGAGTGCGGAATATTTCACTGCACCTGCTGCTGAGCTTCTCATCAGAAGGAATGAAAGGATGGGGATCTATCCAACGCTGAAGTGCATACGAATCATCATTGCTCTCCTCTTCACCACTCTCTTCAACAAAAATAGAGAGCGGTTCCTGTGGTTCCACATAAGCGTTGGAGAAGGAGGCGGAATTCATTCTATTGTGCCTGAGGTTGAGAATATCAATGTCATTAACAACAAGTTGCGATGAAATTGTGAGTCTCTCGCCCTCACAGAGGATTTTGCCATTCTCAGCAACAACAGCTGTAGATGCATAGACGTGGTCGGTAGTGCTCTCGCCATACCCGGCCCCGGCATTTACATAGGCGCATATATACTTCGCACTGGTTGCAGAGATTCCGCATAAAATTGCCTCGTATCCTCCCACCATTTGAGCATAGCAGGAAGGGTTGAGAATAATTGTTGCGCCTGCAAGGGCCATTGATGCCCCGGGAGATGCTACAGCCTGCGCATCTGTTCCAATTTCAATGGCAAACTCAGCCGAAGGATTGCCTATTGATGTAAGTTTGAATATTGGATTTGCACAGATGTTTACGGGAACCGAGTCAAAAAGTGTTATCTGGTCAACCTTGAGTGCAGATGCCGGAGAAAACCATCTTGACATTGAAGAGTCTATTATGTTCTTCACGGCAATTCCAACTATTTCACCGCCATACAATACAGCTACGGCATCAAAGAGGTTGCACCCTACTCTGAGGGGAAGGCCCACAACAACTGTTGTCTTGATATTTTCGGTAAAATATACAAGTTTCTGCAGTGCCTCAAGCGATGCCTGGGCAAGAGTGCTGTGCTGGAATAGATCGCCACAACTGCACCCGGTGAGCGAGAGCTCAGGGAACAGCAGAATATCGCACCTCTCTTCTGATGCCTCCTCTATGAGGGCCTCTATTCTCTTCTCATTCTCAAGAGGATTGGCCAGCGCAACAACCGGCACTGCGGCGGCAACCCTCACAAATCCGAATCTGTTCATTTCTAATAATCTATGGCAAGTGAAAAGTTATAATTCAAGTCCCTGTTTCAATTTTTCAACAAAGGCATCAATTTCACCCATGCGTTTTGGAATGTTGATTTTCTGCGGGCACTTTGTCATACAGAGAGCGCATGTAATGCAGTGGTTGGCCTGACGCACACTTGGAACAGCCCTGTCGTAGCCAACAAGGAATGCGCGGCGTGCCTTTCTATACTCAGGATCCGCTTTGCTGCTTACCACCATACCTTCATTAACACACTTGTTGTAGTGGGCAAAGATACCTGGGATATCCAGGCCATAAGGGCAAGGCATACAATATGTACAATTGGTACAAGGGATGGTTGGGTAGCTTGAGTATATCTTTGCAACCTCATCCAGAAGTTTGAATTCATCCTCAGAAAGGGCTTCAAACCTGTTGTATGTTCTAAGATTATCCTGAAGGTGGTCCAGATATGTCATACCGCTGAGCACCGTAAGCACCTGAGGGAAACTTCCGCAGAATCTGAAGGCCCACGATGCAATTGAAGATGAAGGTTTGCGCTCCATAAGCTTCTGGGCAAGGAAGTCTGGAAGCTTTGAGAGTCCTCCTCCGAGAAGCGGCTCCATAATAATTACCGGTATATTTCTCTGTGCCAAATCATTGAATAGATTCTTGGCAATGACCTGCTCTTCAGAAGGGTGCTCCCAATCTACATAGTTCATCTGTATCTGAACGAAATCCCAATGCACCTTCTCGTGGTACTCCATAAGAAGGTCCCAACCCTCCTGGTCTCCATGGAAAGAGAAACCGAGGTGACGGATTACGCCTTTCTCCCTCTGCTGCATAAGCCACTCGAGGAGTCCGTTGTCAATGAATCTCTTCTTGAAACTCGCTGCGCTGGCAATATTGTGGCAGAGCATATAGTCAATATACGTTGTTTGAAGTCTCTTGAGCGAGCGCATGAGCATATCCTTGCCCTCCTGAAGAGTATCGTCCTTTGCATAGTTGCTCAACTTTGTAGCCAGGTAATACGACTCCCTCGGATGTCTTGCAAGGGCAATTCCGGTAGCCTCCTCGCTGAGTCCCTTCAAATACTTAGGGGCGGTATCAAAGTAGTTCACACCATGTTCAATGGCATAATCTACCAGGGCGTTTATCTCCTCCTGGTCAAGGGTTTTCTTCTCTCCATTGTCATCAGGTGCCCATGGCCATCTCATACATCCATATCCAAGAAGGCTAACCTTGTCACCTCCCAAAGATTCAGGTGCGCGGTAAACCATTCCATCTGTTGGAACCTCTCCAAGAGCCTCCTGCGAGAAATCCGCAATCTCCTTCTTTTCCTGTGAAGTTGAACATCCGGCCAGCGTTACAGCTGCAACAGAGGCAGCACCGGCTCTCAAAAATGACCTTCTATCTATATTTTTTGTATCCATAATGATATTCGAATATTGATTGAACAATTAAATCACTCTGTGAACATCAATACCCTCAACATAAATGGCGCTGAGAGGATTCACAGGACAGAGATTTTCACACTTTCCGCATCCAATGCATTTTTCAGCATCAACAACAGGAACCTTTGGAGACTCCTGGTCCTCAGGAATTGAATGAAGCATTGAAACAGCCCCAGCAGGACAGCTTCTGGAGCACTTTCCGCAATGATCCTTTCCTGTTGCCTCAAGGCATCTTTCAGCCACAACGGTTGCTGTTCCAATCTTTATTGAAGACTTCTCCTCCACTGTAATTGGCTTAATGGCACCTGCAGGACAAACATCCGAACAATTGGTGCACTCAGGACGGCAGTAGCCCTTTTCAAAGCTCATCATAGGCTGCATAAAGGTCATAAGGTCAGTTGAAGGGCGAAGCACACCGTTAGGACACTTGCTTACGCAGAGCTGGCATCCTGTACAGTGCTGGCGGAAACGCTTCACACTGAAGGAACCGGCAGGAACGAGCCTTGCACCCCTTGCAGGAGCCTCCTTTGGAGTAATAGCGGCCATTGCTCCATCCTGTGCAAATGCTTCCACTGACGATAGTGATTCAGCGGCCACAGCACCGGCCAGAGCAACTGCACCTGCCATAAAATTCCTCTTGTTCTGGTCAACCTTCTCTTCAGCAGAACAGTTACACTCCTTAGGAGCAGCCTTCGGGCCCACCCATTTGTATGTAATTGCACCCTCCTTGCAGTTTTCAAGGCAATCCATACAGGCAACGCATCTTGAATAATCTATTTTGTGCTCCTTGAAATCTATGCAGGAAGCCTTGCAGTTCTTTGCGCACTTTGTGCAGTTCACGCACTTTGAAACGTTTATTACAGGTCTGAAAAAGCTGAACCTTGAGAAGAAGCCAAGTATGGTACCTACCGGGCATATAGTGTTGCACCATGTCCTGCCGTTTCTCCATGCAAGAAGAGCAAGCACCACTGCGGTAACAATTGCAACAACCAGAGTTCCAACTCCCTTAACCCAAACATCAGTTCTGTAGAAGGCATAACTATCTGCCCGCTCGGCAATCATTGCAAGCAAGTTGTTGACTCCGGCATAAGCAGGAGCCACAATACCCTCTGCAATTCTGCCGTATGCGCTATATGGAGCAATGAGAGCAACCAGACTGTTAACGCCGAATGCTATTGCAAGAATGAATATTGCAAGCACTGAATACCTGAGAACTCTCTTTGCAGGCGATGGGTTAATCCTGTTCCTTTTGGCCTTGATTCCAAGGGCGAAAAATATATCCTGGAAGACTCCAAGAGGACAGATTACCGAGCAGTAAACTCTACCAAAGAATATGGTAAGCACCAGCAACAGGCCAACTACAATGATATTTCCTGCCAGCAGTGCAGGTAGGAACTGAAGTTTTGCCATCCAGCCGAGATATGCCTTGAGCGCTCCCGTGAAGTCAGCAAAGAGCAGCGTAATTCCTATGAAGAATATAGCCGCCAGAATGATTCTGATTCTCTTTAACATAAAATATGCAATTTGTTGATTTTTGTCAGTTTCAGTTTCGTAACCCTTTCAAGCCTTCATTTACAGAGGATCAACATCCACAACTACGTTTCCTCTCTCAATGAATTTCGCAAGTTTTTCGGCCAGGTGGCGCTTTCCTGCACCAAGGCTCCTATTCCTTGCAAATTTAATGTAAAAAGCCCTTATGTTCATACCCCTCACCCTATCAATTTGTGGAGAAAAAGGGCCTGTAAGTTCAAGGCACTCCACTCCACGCAAAACTTCGGCCACACGCGAGGCCAATGCCTCCACACGCTCCTCACCTCTATCTCTCACTAAAATATTCACCAGACGCACGTACGGTGGGAAAAGATAGTCCTTGCGCATATTCAGCTGCGATAAGACGAATGCGACATCACCTTCACCTTCGGAAGTTGCGACGTTCAATGTGCGGGAGTTCTCCGCCTCCTGTTTCAATCTCTGGAGAACTGGGTGTTCCTTGCAGGTAGTCTGAATGTATATTTCACCTCCCTGACCTCTTCTTCCTGCACGCCCGAGAAGCTGGCTGAACATCTGATATGCCTTCTCATCAGACCTGAAATCCTGAAGCCCCAGAATCTGCTCCGCGCCAAGCACCGCCACAAGTTTCAGATTTTTGAAATCGAATCCCTTGGTAAGCATCTGCGTACCCACAAGAATCTGAATTTTTCCGTTATCGAACTCTGAAAGAATCCTCTCCTCCTCCCTCTTGCTTTTGGTCACATCCGCATCAAAACGCCCTATTGAAACTCCAGGGAAAAGAGCCTCAAGTTCCTCCTCCACCCTCTCGGTCCCAGCGCCTTTAAGCACCAGGCTGTTGTTCCCGCATTTTGGGCATCTGTCGCTGAACCTGCGCACATATTCACAATAGTGGCATCTGAAAGTATTGTCTGACTTATGATATGAGAGATTCACATTGCAGTGAGGGCATACCGCCGGTTCCCCACACTCAGAGCACTCAACCATTGGAGCATACGAACGTCTGTTCTTGAGAATCATAACCTGTTCACCGCTCTCCAGACACCTCCTCATCCTGTTTATGAGCTGCTGGCTGAAACTCCCCTTCATCTGATGCGTGAATCTGGCATGAATTGTATCTATTATTGTAACATCAACAGAAGTTGCACCAGCACGGACCACCCCTCCCGATTCAGATGCGCCATAACTCCTTGCACAAGCTGAATCAAAATACTTCTCCAGAAGATTCACCTGTGCAAGCTTACCCAAAGCCACATTGTAAAGTGATTCATACGATGGAGTTGCAGACCCCAGAAGAAGATTCGCACCGCACTGCTGACTCAACATCATTGCTGCATCCCTTGCGTGATACCTTGGAGCCGGGTCATCCTGCTTATATGAATTGTCGTGCTCCTCATCTATGATTATTGTAGACAAATTGGCAAAAGGAAGAAGCAGCGCAGATCTGGTTCCAAGTACAAAGAAGCCCCTCTCCCCTTTTGAAAGAGTCTGCTGAATACGCTCTTTTCCAGCAACGGTAACCTTGGAATTATATAACAGAAGCCTGTTACCAAAGACGCTTTTCACTCTGTTGTGCAGCTGCTTGCTAAGCGAGATTTCAGGAACAAGCATTAGAACAGAACTCTCATTGGAACATATCGCATCCAACGCGAGCTGAATGTAAATCTCTGTTTTGCCGCTCCCGGTAACGCCATTGAGCAACACCCGCCTTCCATTTTCAAAATGCTCCTTTATTTGCCTATACGCTTCATCCTGCACTTGCGATAGTTTCGGCCCACGCTCCCGCAACTCCTCCATATTTGGCAGCTCTTGCCTCTTACCCGTGCTTTTTGCTCTTCCCTTTCTCTTCCCAGCTACCCCATCCTGCACATCCTTTTCCTGTTCTGTTTCATCTGCGGAACTGCCCCCCGCAATTGTCCTATTCAGGACCATATTAGGGTAGGCAGCCTTGAAGACTTCACCTACAGTACAGAGATAATATCCGGCAAGGTTCTCCCAGAACTCCATTTGAACCTCACTAACAGGAGGAATCTCCAAAATCTGCTCAATTAAACGCACCTGCTCCATAGCAATTACGTCAGCCACTTCGTTTTCGCAAAAGAAGCGTCTTACAACCGCTGCATATTCACCCTTCCCGAACCATACCTTCACCCAACTTCCCTGTTCTACATGCAAAGTATTGTCATCTACTCTGTAAATAACTGGAGCAGTGAACTTTAATGGAAGTATTACCTGAATATATCTGGTCGTAAGCATACCGCTAAATTACAAAAAAAGAGAGCACTCCCGAAAGAATAAACAGCAAATGAATCTGCCAACAAAATAAATTTGCAGATTAAAGAATAATATCTATCTTTGCAATCCCAAACCACGAAATGGTGGCGCGGGTAGTTCTTAAAATGGTGCCATAGCTCAGTTGGT
>DCHN01000037.1:49453-59059 GCA_002315995.1 Bacteroidales bacterium UBA1751
CTGGTTCGATTCCCGGTGGCACCACTATAAAATTAAACAAAAAGATGGATGTCAAATGCTTGACATCCATTTTTGTTTCCGCTCCCGAGCTATACCGAACCCTAGGTCTTTGTGCGCGCTACGACGGGTTCCGGACTCCAGAAACCAACATAAAATTTACCTAGCATGGTACCCCTACTCTGTAGATATCTACAGCAAATATTGCCATGGCAGGTCCTGACAATATGTGAGGACCTGCCATACTGGAGATACCTGTAGCCCCGAAAAATATGCTAGGTGATTTTTACGTTGCCAAGAGAAGTTGGCGAAACTTATATGTGTTGCCCAACGGCTCCGGTTGAGCGCCTGATGGCATTGCGAAAACAGGACGCTGCGGAACTCGCGCTTTTAGCCTTGCCTTGCGGCAAGTCTAACGTCGCTCAAACAGTCCTCGCGTAATTCCCTGTTTTCGCCATGCCGCGCTCAAAGTCGCCTTATGTACAACACATATAGCGTTTGCAGTTTTCTTTTGGCCAGACACGGGCCACCTATGGGTGGCCAATAGAAATAAACAAACTCATCAAACTTAGGAAGTTCATCCAAGAATCATTTTTCAGTTTTTTTCATATCTTCGTGCGATTAAGGAAATTCTATCTATGAACAATCTCCCATATATAAGAAGTACAAATTCTTGTATAACCATCCATTATACAATAAACCGTAATGGGGGGGGGTAAATCATTGTATATCAATTGATTACAAACTCCGCATACCGTTATCTGAAACGGTATGCGGAGTTTTTTTTTATAACAGACAATACAAGAACAAAACAAATTCCAGTATTATGAAAAAAAACAAACCAAAACTCTACACATCTCCTCAGGTGGAGGTGATAGAAGCCCTAGAGCAGACATTAATCTGCGAGAGTGGTAAAATCAATGACATGAACATTGAAGACGAAACAGAATGGTAAAACAGGAGGAACAGACTATGAAAAAAAGATTACTATTTGCAGCAATTGCTACACTTTTCATCTTTGCTTCTTGCCAGAAAGAAAAAGAAGCTTTCGTCAATAATCAGAGTGATGACATTGTTTTCACCGCATCAATTGCAGGTCAGGAAACCAAGACCACAATCGATGCCTCAAATGGCAAAGTTTCCTGGGTAATGGGAGACGAAATCACCATAACAGACGCAGCATCAGTCTCTGTCAAATATATCGTATCATCTATTGATGCCACTACAAAAAAGGCTACGTTCACAAAAAAGAGTGGAGAAAGCGGTTCTATTGGAGCCGGTCCTTACAAAGCAATTTACGGAACCGACCCTGCCGTAGAGCAGACTTACAGCGCAACTGCTCCTGCTCTTCCAATGAGCGCTGAATCAGCAACCACATCACTTACTTTCACCGTAACCTGTGGACTTCTTAAGCTAACTGTGACTGCCGCAAGTAGTGATTCTTTTAAAAATGTCAACAGAATAATTGTTAAGGGAAAGCCTACTGATACAGTTAAATATCCTGGAGATAAAAAAGGTTACAGTTATTTCATACTTAATTGCAGCCCTGTTCAAAGCATCAGCACGGCAAAGATATTTTACATCGCTCTCCCTGTTGGAAACTATACCGGGGTTGGAATAACAAACAGCAACTATCTCGGAGACGTGATAGTACCTCCGGGAGGCTCAGTTGACATAAAGGCCAACAAAATAGAACCCGCAGGCATTTCAGGGAAATCATTCGCTTATCCTGTTGATATCAAGTGCAAAAAGTATCTGTCAATCAATATCAACGGCGTGGTTTGGATGGCGGAAAACTTTGCGTGTGACAAGTATGACACCGAGTCTGAGGCCTACAACGCATCCTGGCTCAAGAATAATATAATACCAACACCACGACCATCAACAGAAACTTTTAAGGATACGCTCAGAACTGCATACTATACTGATGCCACCGACAGAACAACATGGTCCAGACGTACTGCTGCAAAAAAACAGCAGACTAGCTTAACTAACGAACAAGTGGCAAGATTAGGTTACCTATACAACTGGGCTGCCGCTGTTGGCGTTAATGATGATTTACTTCGAACCACTCCGTTTACAGGCAAACGTCAGGGTATCTGCCCTAACGGTTGGCACGTTCCAAGTCAAACAGAATTGGATGCACTGAAAACTTATATAGAGGTAACGGCTGCGAAAGGTACAGATACTGCCGGCGCTCACCTCAAGTCAAAATCAGGTTGGTATGATGCCGGCAACCCCTCAAAATATCCTCAAGGCCAAGACACCTACAATTTTGATTTGCTGCCGGCAGGCTTTTCAGCTGGAGACTCAATTTCCAATGTTGGAGCAGCTGGTCATGTACTGACGGCTACTGTATCTACTTCCAGGCCTTACAAGTTCTATTACGGTTATGGTTCTTACACAGATTCAAAATTTCCAACTAGCGACGGAGCCCCAAGATGCAACGGACGTTCACTTCGCTGTATAAAGAACAAGTAATGGAGTAACAAAAAAGTGTAATAGGATTCACCCAACTCACAATTTATGATATAAGCCCCGAAAGACAAAAACTTTCGGGGTTTTGTTATGTCTACTGGCCAGACACGGGCCACCTATGGGTGGCCAACTTTAGAGTGATATGATTCGGGAGGCCCAGATTCTGTAGCCGGCAGAGTTGAGATGGCAGCCGTCAATGGTGAGATCTGCTCTCAAGAAGCCTCTGGAGTCCGAAAGCTCAGGGGCAACATCGTAGAAAAGATATTCGACGCATCCACTCTGCTCAGCAGAGGAATCAAAACAGCCGGAGTGAACACAATGGGCCTCATTGCATCCTGAATCAGCGGTGAGTTCAGGACCTCCTTTAGAAACAACCGAACCCTTATCCGGGTAAGAGTGATTTCTTAAAAGAGTGTTCAAATCCAGAATTTTCCTGTTGATTCCTTCATAGTAGTCCCCACTAACGGGATTAAGGGGTAGTGTACCGGCAACAAAAATTTTAGCAGAAGGCAAAGTTTCAGCGAGCGCTGCCAGAAGTTTGCAGTATGCGCTCCATACCTGCGCAACAGTAATTGACGGATGCTTTACAAAGTTGTTGCAGCCTGCCATAAGGAAAATCTTAGAAGGTGTGTGACGCACAAGTTCATCAAGGCGAAGAGTCATTCCCTCTATCATATCACCGGCAATACCCCTGTTCAATATTTGCCCTTGCAGCAAATGGTTCCAGTCGGCAAATTCCGTAAGACTATCGCCAAGTAGGACAACGGCATTCTCACAAATAGGTTGCGCCTCGAATTCAGCTACTCGCTGGCAATAGTGTTCAGGAGCCATGCACACCTCAGGGTTCAGCTCACCATACCACTCAGTCAAATACCCATCAATCTCTGTTCCCATATTCATATTCCAAAACCGCAAAAAGATTCTCAAGCAAAGATAACAAAGAGTATATTTGTAAAGAAATAAGTTTTACCATTATGGAGGAGCAAAGAGAGTACAAGATAGAGCAGAATGGCCCATTTTTCAAGATAAGCGGGTCAATGAACACACAGGCCGCTGAAGAGTTGAGCTGCAGGATGAGCAATGACGGCACAATTAATACCGTTGATTTCGATCTTGTAATGGAGATCTCCTTTGCAGCCCTGCGTTCTCTCCTCAGGGCAAGGAACAGCGGGAAGAAATTCTACATAATAAACGCCTCTTCCAAGGTTCTAGAAAAGTTTGAAGATTCCGGCGTTTCATTTTACATAAATATATGCCGCAAACCAGGGCTTTTGGAGTTGGAGAAGTTCAAGGAGTTCGGTGCAAGTTATATGTCAACGGCATTCAACAGCGAGGATGGTGATTCAATAATCAAGGTCTATGACGGCAGAGTTCCAAAAGAGCATGTTGCCAAGGAGCAGATGATAGCCCGCGCAGTGATGCTCTTTGGAATCCCAACCCCACTCGTTGGTTCCATTACTAAAAATGGAGAAAAAACATCCATTGAATTCGAAAGAATAACTGGCAAGCGTTCATTCTCCAGAATAATCTCCGAGGAACCCGAAAGGCTGGAAGAGATAACCATTCGCTTTGCCAGAATGTGCAAGGAGCTACACTCAAAACCATGTGACACAACTATTTTCAATGACAGGCGTATGGTCTACAAAAGCTGCATTGAGGCTGCAACCTGCATAACGTCGCAGCAAAGAAGCAAGGCGCTCGCATTCATTGAATCCATTCCAAAGGCAACCACCTGCCTGCACGGAGACATGCAGCTGAGCAATGTCATTACTACAGGAAAAGAGGACCTCTGGATAGATCTTGCAGACTTCGGATATGGTTATTTCATGCTCGATATGGGAATGTGGTACTTCCTCTCAAACCTTATTCTTGAGAAAAACTGCATAAACCTCTTCCACATGGACAAGGCACACATGCGCAGATGCTGGGAGGTGTTCGTAAAGGAGTATTTCAAGGCACGCACCCAGCATGAGATGGATGATATTGAGAAAGAGGTGGAGAAATATGCTGCACTTCACATGCTCTTCCTGGGCTTAAGTTTCGGATTCGAGCAAGGAATGATGGAATACATCAACGAGAAACTCTTCTAAACAAGAGCTAGGATGAACGGAATCATTGACAATCACCCAATACTTGCGGAAGTTGCTGCAGCAAAGGAGGTTTTCTGGATTAACCCCCACTACAACCAATCTTCCAATCCAACGGAGAGGGAAACAAGCACCTCAAAGAGAGGATTGAACAACATTGAAACGTCTCAGAACGTTAACGGATTGACACCCGAAATGGTGAATGACGCCGCACTAAGACTGCAGCGCTTTGCACCGCTGATTATGCACTACTTCCCTGAAACCGTTGCAACGGGCGGTATTATTGAATCCCCACTGACTGAAACTGCCGCAATGAAGGAGGAGTTGAACGAATGCTCTTTTCTTCCCCAACCTGGGGCGATAGAGGGACGCCTCCTGCTGAAACAGGATAGCCATCTCGCCGTTTCCGGCTCGGTAAAGGCGCGCGGAGGAATCTACGAAGTGCTAAAACATACTGAAGACCTTGCACTTGAAGCAGGAATCCTCACCATAGAGGATATTGAAGAGGCAAATGGAAAGATTGCGGCAGGATACTGTTTGAACCATGACTCGGAGTTGACTTCACCATATTTGAAATTAACCTCACCGCAGGCCAGGGAGTTCTTTGCAAAACACAAGATTCAGGTGGGATCAACCGGCAATCTGGGTCTGAGTATAGGCATAATGAGTGCAGCAATTGGGTATGAGGCAATAGTTCACATGTCAGCCGATGCCAAGCAATGGAAGAAGGATCTTCTGCGCAAACGTGGAGCAACCGTACAGGAGTACGAAGGTGACTATGGTGAAGCCGTGCTGAATGGAAGAAGGCTCTCCGATGCAGACCCTTCAAGCTACTTTGTTGACGACGAAAATTCCAAGGAGCTCTTCTGTGGATATGCAGTTGCAGGCGGAAGGCTGAAAGCGCAGCTTGATGAGCAGAAAATAACTGTTGACCAGGAACACCCCCTCTTTGTATATATTCCCTGCGGAGTTGGAGGAGCACCAGGGGGAATAATTTATGGCCTTAAACTCATCTTCGGAGAGAGTGTTCACTGCTTCCTTGTTGAGCCAACCCAGGCACCATGCATGCTTGCAGGTCTTGAATCAGGTCTGTTCAATAAGATTTCAGTTCAGGATCTCGGCCTTACAGGAAAGACACAGGCCGATGGCCTTGCAGTTGGAAGAGCATCGTCATTTGTGGGAAAAGTCATTGACCCTCTTCTAAGCGGAGAGGCAACAATAGAGGATGAAAAGTTGAACAGATATCTGCATATGCTCTGGAAGAGCGAGCATATTTTCATTGAGCCAAGTGCATGTGCAGCATATCAGGGAATAGTTGCACTCCACTCATCACAAATGGGTCGCTCTTACATTGAGGCGTTGGGTCTTGATGAAAGAATGCCTCAGGCCACCCACATAATATGGGCTACCGGAGGCAATATGGTTCCGGAAATGATTCGAGCTGAACTTATTTCCAAATAAAAAATTAGAATTTGTATGCAATCAAAAGTCCGCCCTTGAAGAATGGGAGGAACTCGGCATCATAGTTCCAGTCTATATACATCTCGTATGGCTCGCTTTTGCTCTCACGCTTGAAACCTCTATACCAGGAGTGCTGATAGCCACACCCTATATTGACCTCCAAACCCCATCTTGAAGAGAGAGAGAACATATATCCTATTGATGCTCCAAGCATCATATTCCAACCCTGCTGATACGAGTCATTGTTGTAGTCCCTTCTATACATAGGATAAATACCCTTGTTCATCTTATAGGGCCCACCTCCCACAACAGGGCCTATGAAAAATCCTGAAAACGCACGCCGCGGATAGTATCTGCCCTCAAAATATGCCAAAGCACAGGCAAAGGGTTTCCCGGTACCAAGGCAGTTGTTCAGATATGGAGAGAGAAGCAACTCCGTTTGCAAAGTAAACTTGTTTCCCACCCAGAATTCAATGGCTGGATTAAAAATGCCCACCAAAGCAAGTGAATTCAATTTAACTGCGTTTTTATAAAACGCACTCTCTGGAGTTTCAACAACTCCGCTATTTTGAGCAACCTCTTCTTTGTTCATTTCCTGGGCAAATGAAAAAGAGGTGGCTCCAAGCATCAATGCTACGAGGAGAATACCCGAAATTATATATCTATTCCTAATTGTTTTCATTATTATACTACTCTCCCCTCTATTCCACTACACATACCTTGCCATTATCAAGCATATAGAGCTCTCCGCCCAGCGGGCAGCGGGCAACCTCGCGGCCGGATGCATCACGCATGAATTCGAGTGAAGCGCCGCTGCGGCTCATCCAACCTATCTGCCGGGCGGGATTGCCAACAACCACTGCGTATGCAGGCACATCATTCACAACAACGGTGCCGGCTCCTATCAAGGCATACTCTCCAATATTGTGTCCGCACACAATTGTGGCGTTTGCACCTATTGAAGCGCCATTGCCAACCTTGGTACTGCGATACTCACTCTTGCGGCTCACAGCACTGCGCGGATTAATAACGTTCGTAAAGACACACGAAGGCCCCAGAAATACATCATTGCCACACTCCACCCCTGTATATACGCTTACATTGTTCTGAATCTTCACATTATTGCCCAGAACAACACCGGGGCTCACCACAACATTCTGCCCTATATTGCAATTCTCGCCAATGGTGCATCCCTCCATAATATGGCTGAAGTGCCATATTTTCGTACCCTTTCCAATTTTACAACCATCATCAACGTATGATGACTCATGAACGAAATACTCCTTTTCCATAACTTACTAATTCTTTTTACCGCCCTTGCCAACTTTTCCGCTATGTTTATGGTCAACCCAGTCGGGCCAGGCAAGTTTACTTACAAGGCTTGTGATTGCCGCCTCACGGCTGCTCATATACTTTGTTGAACGAAGCGGAGAGCGGTGAATAGGGTCGGGAAAACAGGCCGCTATTCTGGCGCTCTGGCTCAATGTGAGTTTTAACGCAGGTATCTTGTAATATTTACGGGCAGCAGCCTCAGCGCCATATACGCCTTTGCCCATTTCAACGACATTCAAATAGACCTCCATTATTCGCTCCTTACCCCAAATTTTTTCAATAAGGAAGGTGTAATAGGCCTCGAATCCCTTCCTGGCCCATGTACGCGTGCAGAATGTGAAGACATTTTTTGCCGTCTGCTGGGAAATTGTACTGGCTCCTCTGTGTCTCTTGCCCTTTTCCCTCTCTTTCAAGGCCTGTTTTATAGCTGTGGTATCAAACCCTTTATGTTCCGGAAAGAGGTTGTCTTCACTGGCAATTACGGCCTTTATCATTTTTGGCGATATCTCATCAAGGCTTACCCAATCTTTGGACGTTCTGAACTCCTTGTCATCCCTGAACTCAATTGAGCGCCTGAGCATAAGAGGGGTAACCCATACAGGCACCCACTTGAGCAGCGACACCCAAAGAAGGCTAAACGCAATGAATGCGAGGGGCAACTTTATGAAGAGAAACCTCCAGAATCTGTTTTTCTTTCTGCTCTTACGTGACATTTCAGTTACTGCATTCTACAATTCGTCCTCATTCGCCCTAGCGGGGTTTGAGGAGGCTTCACCGAGTCTTTGCTCCGCTATTTGCGAAAGCTCAGAGCGCTCACCGCGGCTAAGATTGATATGAGCGAAGATGTTCTCCCCATACATCTTGTCTGTTATATGTACCAGACCATTTGACCAGCGGTCGAGATATGGGTGCTCAATATGTCTCAGATTACCGGTAAATACAATTTTGGTACCCTGAGCCGCTCTGGTAATAATTGACTTCACCTCATCGGGAGAAAGGTTCTGCGCATCCTCAACAATGAGGAATGTCTTCATAAGTGACCTTCCTCTCAGAAGAGAGAGAGGTGTAACAACAACCTTCTCCGATTCTGTAAGCGATTCAACGGTTTGCAACTCCCTGGAATCCTTTGGCAGAGAATTCTTTATAACGTCAAGGTTATCCTGCACAGGAAGGGTGAAGAGAGAGTATGCTCTATCAACGTCTGCTATCATAACATGCTCCATTTCACTTCCAGCCGTAATATCGGTCTTGCAGGCAACCATAATCTTGTCATAGACGTTGTTCTGCGAAATTGCCGCAGCAAGTGAGAGCAACGATTTGCCGGAGCCGGATGTGCCGGTTATTGACAAGAGCCTCACGCTCGGATCCATGAGAAGTTCCAAAGCAAAAACCTGCTCGGCATTCAATGGTTTTATACCCATTACAACCTTTGAGGCAACAGGCTGAATCAAATTGTATTTTTTATTGTATCTGGCAAGAATATCTCCTGTAGCCGGTGCCCTGAATCTGAAGAGCTGGTTAGCGGCAAGGTCATCGGTGCAGAGTTGGTCTGCAATTGCAGACGGGTTGATTCCTGCACGCTGAAGCTTCTCAAGCACGCCCTTGCCAGCATTCTTTACAAAAATAATTCTGGCATCATTAAGAGCAACCCGCTCCTCCTTAATGTGTCCTGTCAAATAATCCTGCGAAAGAAGTCCCAGCGCCCTTGCCTTCAACCTCAAGTTTACATCCTTTGTAACAAGACCAACCGTTCTACCCGGGTTCTTTGCCTTTACCCACAAAGTGGTTGAAAGAATCCTGTGATCCTGGAAGTCATCGAGGAAACACCCCTTCAACTCATCAGAAAACGGATGGTTTATCTCTATGGCAAGTGTACCTCTTCCCTCACCCAGCGGATAGCCCTTCTCCACTTCATACAGTCTGCTATCGGAAATTCTGTCTATAAGCCGCACGAACTCCCTGGCGTTGTAGTTGATTACACTGTTACCCTTCTTGAACTTGTCAACCTCCTCAAGCACAGCCATAGGAATAACCAGGTCATTCTCCTGGAAATTGTATATGCTTCTGTAGTCGTGCAGAATCACATTGGTGTCGAGAACAAAAATCTTTGCCATATCACTTTTGTTACATTCCAATTCCAAAGATAGTAATAATAAACAAAAACGCCTTCAGAATCTCTGAAAGCGTCTCCACTCGGGTGGGAGTAATAGGATTCGAACCTATGACCCCCTGCTTGTAAGGCAGGTGCTCT
>DCHN01000037.1:59070-59874 GCA_002315995.1 Bacteroidales bacterium UBA1751
AAACCAGCTGAGCTATGCTCCCGTTTGGGATTGCAAATGTAAGAACTTCTTTTACAATTGCAAAAAATAATACGTCAAATTCTAAAAAGCATGTGAGAATTCTCTATAGAACCAATTACATATTTGATTTGCAAAACGCCAAAAGTGCATCAGCTACCACAAATGTACTTCCTCCAATGAAGACGAAGTCAGACTCCCTGCTTTGCCCTCTGTACCACTCAAGCGTGCCAGCCACACTTCCACCTCCAACAACCTCACCGCTGAATCCCAAAGCGGTCATCTTCTCACACAGTTTGTCCACAGCCATTGCCCTTGGCGTCTTTGGTGCAACAAACAAATAGTGAGCCTCTTCCCTGGGCAGAAAATCCACAATGGAGTCAAGGTCCTTGTCTGCCATAACACCGAACATCATAAAAAGTCTCGGGATACAATTCCCCTCTCCCGAACGATTTTCCTTCAAATTTCCAGAACACATCTCATCTTCGCACACTCCAACAAGAAACTTCCTCCTCCAGGATGCAAAAGAGTCCATGATCTGCCTCCCCAAAACTGCAAATCCGTGCGCATTGTGTCCGGTGTCGCACACAATGAAGGGCGAGCGGCTGAGAATCTCCCATCGGCCATGTAGGCCAGTAACCGCAGCAGTATTTGCAATGGCAGTTTTCACAGAGCCTGTAACCGGTACACCCATAACAGTAAGTGCACACAGCACCGTTTTCAAATTCTTCCGCTGGCAGGCACCGCCAAGATCCATAGATGCAAGCAAAGACTCAAATTCCTTTTCACTCACCCAGCATGCATCAC
>DCHN01000037.1:59915-60714 GCA_002315995.1 Bacteroidales bacterium UBA1751
TCCGTTCAACATTACGGAATCAGCGAAAAATATCTCACTTTCGGTCAGGGCAGCCTTCTCTCTGAAAATCTCTCCCACTCCGGACTCCTCACCTATTACAACAGGAACCCCCTGCTTTATGATTCCTGCTTTCTCACCAGCAATGGCCTCCTTCGTGTTGCCAAGGAGATTGCAATGGTCAAGGCCTATATTTGTGATTACGCTGAGCTCCGGCCTAATGATATTGGTGGAATCAAGTCTACCGCCAAGTCCGCACTCGATTACCGCAACGTCAACACCCACCTGTGCAAACCAGGCAAATGCCATAGCGGTAGTAATCTCAAAGAATGAAACATTAAGCTCCTCAAACGACGATTTGTTGCTAACAATAAAATCATACACGAACTCTCGCGGCACCATTTCAAAGGATTCCTTTGATACTTTTATACGCTCCCTGAAATCCACAAGATGCGGCGATGTGAACAGACCTGTCTTCTGCCCACTGGCGCTCAGTACCGATGCCAGCATATGACTTGTGGAACCTTTCCCGTTCGTGCCGGCAATATGAATGCTTCTGAAGCACTGATGCGGATTTCCCAACCTGGCACAAAGTTCCCTTATGGACTCGATTCCAGGTTTGTAGGCACTGCTGCCAACCTTCTGGAAGCTCGGGAACCTGTTGAAGATATATTCAATCTCCCTGTTATATTGATCTTCAGACACCATATTCATTAAAAAAGACTCCTCCGAACTTGGAGAAGTCTTTGTGGGAGTAATAGGATTCGAACCTATGACCCCCTGCTTGTAAGGCAGGTGCTCT
>DCHN01000037.1:60735-61595 GCA_002315995.1 Bacteroidales bacterium UBA1751
CAGCTGAGCTATGCTCCCGTTGTTTGGGATTGCAAAGATAAGAACTAAATCTATAATTGCAAATTAAATTTCAAAAAGTTAGCCAGACACAGGTGGCCTGCATCTGGCCAATAAAAAGAAAAGCAGCGCTCCGGGGAACGCTGCTTTTGAAAAATGGTTTTATAAGGTTAAATCTATTTTGCCTCGTTAGCCTTAATGGCAGCCTGAGCTGCAGCAAGGCGTGCAATAGGAATACGGAATGGAGAGCAAGATACGTAGTTCATGCCAATCTCGTTGCAGAACTCAACTGAATCAGGATCACCACCATGCTCACCGCAGATACCTACCTTAAGTTTAGGGTTGGTACTTCTACCACCCTTGATACCAATTTCAACAAGTTTACCTACTGAGAAGCGGTCAATTGTCTGGAATGGATCTGCAGGGAGAATCTTGTTTGCAAGATAATCAGGCATGAATGCTCCAACGTCATCTCTTGAGAAGCCGAAGGTCATCTGTGTAAGGTCATTTGTACCGAATGAGAAGAACTGAGCGGTCTTTGCCATTGAATCGGCAATAATTGCAGCTCTAGGAATCTCTATCATGGTACCGAAGAGGTATTTAATTGTTACATCATACTTCTTCTCAATTTCAGCGTGAACCTCCTCGCAAATCTTCTTCTGGAAGTTGAGCTCCCTAACTGAAATTGTAACAGGAATCATAACCTCAGGCTGTGGAGTGAAGCCCTCTTTCATCAACTCAGCGGTTGCTGTGAAGATTGCTCTGAACTGCATCCTTGAAACCTCAGGATATGTGATACCGAGACGTACTCCACGGTGACCCATCATAGGGTTAACCTCATGAAGTGCCTCACCTCTCTTCTG
>DCHN01000054.1:0-20963 GCA_002315995.1 Bacteroidales bacterium UBA1751
TATTTGACAAGAAGAGATTCGTTGAGTCAATTTTTAGTGATTCACTTAACAAGGAAATAAAATAGAATAAATATATGGACATTTCGTACAATTGGTTGAAGGAGTATGTCAATTTTGACCTTGATCCTTCTCAGGTAGAGACAATTCTAACATCAATAGGACTTGAAATAGAGGGTTCTGAAACAAGAGAGGAGATTCCTGGCGGTTTAGCAGGTGTTGTTGTGGCTGAGGTTCTTACATGCATTCCTCACCCTGATTCAGACCATTTGCATATTACAACAGTGAATGCCGGTGAAGGTGAGCCTCTTCAGGTTGTATGCGGTGCTCCCAATGTAGCGGCCGGCAAGAAGGTGATGCTTGCCACATTGGGTACCACGCTTACATTCTCCGATGGTACCGAGTTGAAGATGAAGAAATCAAAGATTCGCGGTGTGGAGAGCTTCGGAATGCTTTGCGCTGAGGATGAACTTGGAATTGGAGAGAGTCACGATGGCATAATGATACTTGATGAAGGCGCTGTTCCAGGCACACCTGCAAAGGAGTATCTGCATCTCAAGGAGGATACCGTTTTTACAATTGGTCTTACCGCAAACAGGATTGATGCCGCCAGCCATATTGGCGTGGCAAGGGACTTGAGTGCCTACTTGAAATACAATGGCCTCGGCGGAGAGATGAAATACCCATCTGTAGACTCTTTTGATTCACTATACACCTGCGATAGAAATGAAAGCTGCTGCGCAGATAAGAGTGCCATTGAA
This sequence comes from Bacteroidales bacterium UBA1751, assembly GCA_002315995.1. Taxonomy (GTDB): domain Bacteria; phylum Bacteroidota; class Bacteroidia; order Bacteroidales; family UBA932; genus Egerieousia. The sequence continues at coordinate 759 of DCHN01000054.1, forward strand.
GTATGTGTGAAAGCTGCCAATGCGGCTCCACGATACAGCGGCCTTACGATTCGTGGCGTCAAGGTTGGTCAGTCTCCTGATTGGTTGAAGGCAAGGCTCCTTTCAGTAGGGCAGAGGCCTATTAACAGCGTGGTTGATATAACAAACTTCATTCTCCAGGAGATGGGGCAGCCTATGCATGCTTTTGATGCTGACAAGATAAAGGGCGGAAAGGTTGTGGTTGATTTCTGTGCTGATGGCACAAAGTTCACCACCTTGGATGGTGTGGAGCGTTCACTCAGTTCGGCGGATTTGATGATTTGCAACGAAAGTGAGCCTATGTGCATTGCCGGGGTATTCGGTGGTCAGGAGAGCGGAGTAACAACCGATACTGTGAACATTTTCCTTGAAAGCGCATATTTCAATCCGGTATATGTAAGGAAGACATCCAAGAGACATACTCTCAAGACCGATGCAGCTTTCCATTATGAAAGAGGTTGCGACCCACTGGTAACCGTATATGCCCTCAAGAGAGCGGCTCTGCTTGTTAAGGAGATATGTGGCGGTGTAATATGTGGTGATATTGTTGATGTCATATCCAACAGAGAGGCTGTAACACCTAAGAGAGTAGAGGTGAATTATGCCAGAATGGAGAGTGTTATAGGAAAGGAGATAGGTGCTGATACAATCAAGGGCATAATGCAGAGCCTTGAGATGAAGTTTGTTGAGGAGAGCGCAGAGGGTGCTTTGGTTGAGATTCCTCCATACAGGGTGGATGTATATAGAGAGTGCGACATTATTGAGGATGTACTGAGAATTTATGGCTACAACAATATTGAGTTGCCACAGAATGTGAAAGCATCTATAAACACTGGTATGAAGCCTGACCCTGAGAAGGTGACAAGAACCGCTTCGAATTTCCTCTCTGCTGCCGGATTCAATGAGATAATGAACAACTCGCTCACAAAGAGTGACTACTATTCAAAACTAAAGACTCTTCCGGTTGAGAATTGTGTAATGATTCTCAATCCGCTCAGCAACGATTTGAACGCAATGAGGCAGACCTTGCTCTTCAATGCGCTGGAGGTTGTTGCCTACAATGTGAACAGACAGATAAGTGACCTTAAGCTTTACGAGTTCGGTCACGTATATTTCCACGATGCTTCAAAGGTGGTTGAGTCTGACAAGGAGGCACTGAAACCATACTCTGAGGAGCAGCACCTCTCAATTGTGATTTCCGGTAACGGTACTGCAGGCTGGAGAAACAGGACCAGTGGCGGTAACTTCTTTACATTGAAGGGATATGTAGATATGCTTTTCGCACGTTTCGGAGTCTCTGCTTCAAATATGGAGATGGTTCCTGCCCCTGTTGAAATATATTCGGAGGGTATGACCTATATGCTCAATGGTAAGGAGGTTGCATCTTTGGGAGAGGTTGCTCCTGCACGCTTGAAGCAGGCAGGCCTCAAACAGAAGGTCTATTTTGCCGAAATAAAATGGGATGTTCTGTTCAAGCAGATAAAGAAGGTGAAGGTGCTCTTCAAGGAACTGCCGAAGTATCCTGAGGTGAAGCGTGATCTTGCTCTTCTTGTTGGTAAGGAGGTCAAGTATTCCGATCTCTACAGGAGTGCGTTCGGATGCGAGAAGAAGCTCCTCAGAAGTGTGTCGCTCTTTGATGTTTACACTGGTGACAAGATTCCTTCTGACAAGAAGCAGTATGCGTTGAGTTTTGTTCTCCGTGATGATGAGAAGACACTCAACGACAATGTAGTTGAGTCTGTTATGAACAAGATACTCAAGGCGTTCGAGTTCAAGTTCGGAGCGCAGCTCAGATAAATACCAGGTTCTGATACACTATTTGGAATGAGAACGGTAATTCAGAGGGTGAATTGGGCAAAAGTGGCCATTGACGGCAAAATCAAGGGGGAGATTGAATCGGGATTCATGATTCTTCTTGGAATTGCTGAGGATGATTCCCAGGAAGATATCGATTACATTGTAAAGAAGGTCGTGAACCTGCGCGTCTTCGACGATGAGAACGGTGTAATGAATGTGAGCATAAAGGATGCCGGTGGAGACATTCTTCTAATAAGTCAATTCACGCTCATGGCACTTACAGCAAAAGGGAACAGACCTTCATACATCAAGGCTGCAAAGCCTGAAATATCCATTCCAATATATGAAAGGGTTATTATGGCAATGGAGCAGGCAATGGGCAAGGGAATTCAGACCGGAACATTTGGAGCTGATATGAAGGTTTCTCTCGAGAATAATGGCCCTGTTACCATAGTTATTGATTCAAAGAATAGGGAGTAAAACAAAATGGAAGATATTTTGAAGAAGTATGGCTGGAATTTGAGCAGTGAGGAGATTAATGCTGCTGCAGCCGGATATGAGAAGAGGGTTGATGAATATATCAATGACAATGTTCTCTCAAGAGCCCTTGGATTCATTGATCTTACAACTCTTCATACACAGGATACCCAGAGTCATGTCCGCGCCTTTGTTGAAAAGGTGAACGGATTCAAGGCATCCTTTCCATCATATCCGCTTCCAGCATCAATTTGTGTGTATCCGAATTTCGGCAGTACGGTAAAACGTACCCTCTCTGCCGAGGCGTCGGAATCAGTTCATGTAACTTGCGTTGCAGGTTGCTTTCCAACCTCGCAGAGCTGGTCTGACGTGAAGGCACTTGAAGCACTTCATGCTGTTGAGCAAGGGGCTGATGAAATAGATATTGTGCTTGCTGTTGGAGAATTTCTTGAAGGAAATCTGGAGAGAGTTTACAATGAAATTTCTCTCATAAGGAGGAGTATTGATTCTACGCCTAAAGGAAAAGTTCTTCTTAAGGTCATTCTTGAAACAGGGGCTCTTGCCTCGGTTGAGAATATTGCACGCGCATCTTTTGTTGCAATGGAGGCTGGCGCTGATTTTATTAAGACCTCCACTGGGAAGATGGAACCATCTGCCACACCTCAAGCAGCTGTTACAATGTGCAACTGTATCAGGCTCTTCCATTCATTCAGTGGTAAAAGGGTAGGATTCAAGCCTGCAGGCGGAATTTCAACGTCAAAGGGAGCAGCCCTCTACAGCCTTATTGTCAAGGATATTCTGGGAGATGAATGGCTTACTCCTTCACTTTTCAGAATAGGTGCAAGTTCTCTGGCAAACAATCTTCTTACTGACCTTGAGAGGAGGAGCGTCAAATACTTTTAATTATTTGCAACGGCTGTAAGTGTGTTCAGGAAGAGAAGGAGAAGAAGTAGAATAAATATCCATTCAACATCTTTGCCTCTTCTGTTTGTAAACATACTGCAAAGGGCAATTGATATAGGAGCTGCTATGTAAATGCTTAGCAGCTCTTTTGTTTGCTCTTCTGAGTTGAAGAAAATGAATATCATCAGGCATGACATGAACATTCCCTTTATTGCAACTTTGAGAAGATGTGCTTTGGTTTTGTAGAGAGAGTTCTCGAAACTGGCGAATTTGACCATTATTACCACAGCAAGTATGAGCATCAGATATGATACGGGATGCATTCTTGAGAATGGAGTGCTTATGGTGCATAAAGCATCTGCAATTTGCTGAAGTTCCTCCAGCGGATCAGCTCCATCTTTGATGCATACAGTGCCAATGCATATTGCTATTGGAATTAGGACGCCAGCTATGGATGTTATTGTTACTCTGTTCCAATCTTCCCTGTTTGTGTACGTATATGCTAGAATAATTGGTACGAATATGATGAATGGAGGGTAAAAGTACGATATAAAGCCTGTCATCAGCATAATGATGAACAGATTGCCTCTTACAAACTCAATTGCCATTAAAATGGAGTATATGGCAAGTATGTGCGTATACGTTAACATGCCGCTTTTAGGGGAACTCAATGCGGTTGCAAGAAAAAGCAGTGTAGTCAGCGTACCTTCGATTTTTGAGGATTTAATTATAAACAGATACAGCATCGCAGATGAGAGCAATATAGCTGCAAGCGCTTTCAATGCATCGCTCCAAAGGTTGAGGTAGAATAGTAGAATGCACTCAACAACGATGTACAGAATCAGGATGCTGATTTTCCATTTTTTGCTTATGGAGAGTGAACCGGACATTTCTATAACTCAATTTTTTTGCATTTCAACCCTTTATTCTTTATACTCTCCATTACAATAGGAAGGGCATAAAACATGTTTTTGGCGCTCTTTATTGAGTTGTGGAAAACAATAATGTCTCCGGGCTGTATGTGCGGAACCACATTGTTTGCACAGCGTTTTCCCGATATGTTGTAGTTGTAATCGCGGCTGAGGATGTTCCACATTATAATTTTATACCTTTCCGATAGCATTCTTGCCTGGCTTATGCCAATTAGTGCGTAGGGAGGGCGGAACAGGTTGGAGTGAATGGTGTCAGATGCGGTGTCAACATCGCGGATGTAGTCTCCGGTTGGCACTCCCCAACCTTTTACATGGGAGTAGGAGTGGTTGCCAACAGCATGCCCTCTTGCAATAATCTCGTTGTATATTTCAGGAAAGAGTTCAACATTCTTGCCTATGCAGAAGAATGTTGCCTTGGCATCATACTTGTCAAGAAGGTCAAGCACCCATGGCGTTACTTCAGGCCTTGGACCATCGTCAAACGTGAGATATACTCCATCTTTGTCGTCCGGGAAGCTCCAGATGAATGAGGGATAGAGTTTTTTCAATATTTTGGGAGGCCTTATTTTCATTACCTGCAAAGTTAGTAAATAGAAAAAAATAATTGGGATTTACTTAATATAAATTAGTAATTTTGCGACCTATGAGGAGGTTATACCAACTGATGCTTCTTTTTGTTTCAACCCTTTTTCTGGGGTTGTCTTCATCGTGCGGTAATTCTGACTATATTCCCAAAAAAGATATGGCCAATATTATTGTTGACTTGTATCTTGCTGATTTCTACATTGAAAGGAATCCGGAACATATAGGTAAAACTGACTCTCTTCTCCTTTATGATGCTGTTCTTGAAAAATACGGGTACACTTATGAGCAATACCAAGCCAGTGTAAGAAAGTATGTCATGAAAGATGACGAGTACCAGAAAATACATCAGCTTGCCAAAAATATTGTTGACAAAAGGTTGAAGAAGACCCGTATGTTAATGGAGATTGAGAGTGCCAGAACAAAGAGCATAAAATTCTGGGTTGCCGATTCGGTGCAGCTTTATTCTGTTAACTCTCTTTGGAAGAGACCTCAGTTGCGTGCATCCAAGTGGGTGGCTCGCATGAAGTGCCCTAAGGTTGACTCCACCTGTTGGAGTATGCGTGCTGACACTATTGTGTGCGATTTCCCTGGGAATTCTCAGTGGTGGTCCGACAATGTCAGCCTTCTTTTTGGCAGAGGAAGAAAATCAGAGTTCAGAGCTCCTGACTTATATTGAGAACCTGTTTTGAAATGATATGTCTACAATTCTTTTCAATCATATAGTTTTTGGTCCAATCATCAGCAGAAGATTGGGCCATTCTCTTGGAGTGAACCTGCTCCCTAAGTTTGGTAAATGGTGTTCATTTGACTGTATCTATTGCGAGTGTGGGTGGAACAAGGATGGTAAGGATGATAGGAAACTTCCATCCAAGGAGGAGGTTTTCCAGGCCTTGGAATCGAAACTCCTGGAATTGCAGGCTTCAGGCACACCGGTTGATACCATTACCTTCAGCGGTAACGGAGAACCCACCCTCCATCCGGATTTTGCGCAAATAATAGATTTCACTATAGCGGTAAGAGATAAGTATTTTCCAAAGGCAAAGGTTTCCGTCCTTACCAATGCAACGCAAATTGGGAGGAAGGAGGTTCGTGGCGCGCTTCTGAAGGTTGATAATGCCATTCTGAAGATAGATTCTCCAATAGAGCAGATGGCGCATGCAATTGACAATCCGTCCAATGGATACTCTCTTGCGCAGGTCATAGAGAATATGAAAAAGTTCAATGGCAATTTCATTCTTCAAACAATGTTCCTGAAGGGTTGGGATAGGAGTGGAAAGTTCTATATTGACTGCACTAATGAGGAGCATTGTGCCGCATGGAGAGAATTGGTAAGAGAAATAAGGCCGCGTGAAATCATGATGTATACAATTGATAGGGAGACGCCGCAAAGCGGTTTGGAGAAGGTGAGCGAGGAACAGATGAAAATGATTGCCGCAGAACTTGTTTCAGAGGGTTTTGAGGTGCAGATAAAGGGGTAGTCGCAAATTTTGAAAATACCAAATTAAACGGTAAATTTGTAGGATTAAGTAACCTTGATTAGTTGATATTATTATAGATTACAATATGAAACTTATTTTTAAATCTGCTGCCCTTCTTGTTGCAGCATTATTTGTTTTTTCAGGTGCAAATGCACAGAGCGCTGCTTCTTATATTGAGAAGTCACTTAAAACTGATTCCCTCTTCACACATGCCATTATTGGAATCAAGGCTGTGAATGAGAAGGGTGATGTCATTGCTGAATGGAACAGCACAATGCCAATGCTTACTGCTTCAACAATGAAAACTCTGACAACAGGTATGGGCCTGAAATACCTTGGTAAGGATTTCAAGTATGAGACAAAGGTGGTTTACAATGGAGACCTTATTGATGGCGTTTTTCACGGAGATATCATCATTGTTGGTGGCGGTGATCCTACTCTTGGTTCATCCGATACTCTTGCCACACCAATTGACCAGATTTTCTCAGTTTGGGCAGAGGGTTTGAAGAAGGACGGCATTACAAAGATCAATGGAGATATTGTGGTTGACGACAGATATTTTGAGCGTGAGCAGATGCCTGATACATGGAGCTATGACAACTTCGGCGAGGATTACGGTGCTGCTCCAAGCGGTTTGACATTCTTTGAGAACTGCCAGAGGTTCGAGATTACTCCAGGCAGAAGTCAGGGAGATCCTGTAAAGGTAAGACAACTTTATCCTGTTGTTCCTGGTCTTCAAATAGATAATCAGATGACTACCGGTGACAAGGAGACAACCAATGACGCTTTCTACTATATTCAGGACATTACACGTGCCGGTAGGTTTGTTGGTGAGGTTGGAATGGCAAAGACTCATTACACTCCTATTCACTCATGCAGATTTCCTCACATTGCCTGCGGTAATGAGTTCGCAAACTATCTTATTGCCAATGGTTTCACATTCAGAGGAGAAATTGTTGATATCTTCGATTACGACCAGAAGAATACTTACGCAAAGACATCAGTTGAGGCTGCAAAGACATACTCTCCTGAACTCTGGAGAATTGTTCTTGTAACCAACAGAATAAGCAACAACCTCTATGCTGAGACAATTCTCAAGACCATTGGAAAAGAGGTTGCCGGAGAGGGTAGCTACAGGGCTGCAATAAAGAAGATGATGGAGCTTTATAAGGAGAACGGCATAAGTACATTCGGGTTCAGACAGGCAGATGGAAGCGGCCTTTCAAGAGAGGATCATGTTTCACCTGCGTTCTTCTGCAACTACTACAACATGATGGCAAAGTCTGATGTTTTCCCTCAGTTCTTCAATTCGCTTCCAGTTCCAGGACACGGCGGCACACTTAAGAACGTTCTCAAAAATGAGCCTGCAAGTCTCAAAGAGAGGATTCATGCGAAGAGCGGTTCTCTCAATGGCGTAAGATGCTATGCCGGATATGTTCAGGGTGGAAAGAAGAACGGACTCATAAGATTTGCAATTCTTACCAACAACTACTGTGTATCAACATCAATGATGCAGCCTAAGATTGAGGGATTCCTCAAGGCTCTTGCACAGGAGAAATAATTGATTTTCAATAGATAATTCTAAATATTACAAAATTATGCTTAAAATTTCAGAGAAGGCCGCAGCAATGCCTTCATCACCTATCAGAAAACTCGTTCCATTTGCAGATGCTGCAAAGAAGAGAGGAGTAAAGGTTTATCATCTTAACATTGGACAGCCTGATATCGAGTCTCCAAAGTGTGCTCTTGATGCCATTAAGAATATTGACCTCAAGCTTCTTGCATACGCTAACTCAGCAGGAAACGAGTCTTACAGAAAGGGACTGGCAAAGTATTACAACAACATCAACATTAAGGTTGATTTTACCGATATTCTTGTTACCACATCTGGTAGTGAGGCTGTTGAACTCGCTCTCAAGGCAATTTGTAACGAGGGTGACGAGGTAATTGTAATGGAGCCTTTCTACACAAACTACAATGCATTCGCACTTCAGAACGGTGTAAAGCTTGTTCCTATTCACACATCAATTGAGAATGGTTTCAAACTTCCTCCAGTAGAGGAGTTTGACAAGCACATCACTCCAAGGACCAAGGCTATTATGATTTGCAACCCTGGCAACCCTACAGGTACCCTCTATTCTAAGGAGTCACTTCTCAAACTCGGTGAGATTGTTAAGAAGCATGACCTCTATCTCCTTACAGATGAGGTTTACAGAGAGTTCTGCTATACAGATACTCCTCACTTCTCTTGTGCCGAGATTCCAGGCTGCGAGGAGAATGTTGTACTTCTTGATTCTGTTTCAAAGCGTTACAGCATGTGCGGTGCCAGAATAGGTTGCATTGTTACACGTAACAAGGAGTTGTTCAAGGCTCTCATGAAATATGCTCAGGCAAGACTTTGCTCTCCAGTTGTTGAGCAGATTGCTGCTGAAGCTGCACTTGAGACTCCAAAGGAGTACTTTGCTGCTGTTAAGGCTGAGTACATTCATAGAAGAGACGTAATGATTGACCTGCTCAACAAGATTCCTGGAGTATTCACACCTACTCCACAGGGTGCATTCTACACAATTGCTTCACTTCCAGTTGATAACGCTGACAAGTTTGCACAGTGGCTTCTTGAGGAGTTCGAGTGGAACAAGCAGACTGTAATGGTTGCTCCTGCTGCAGGTTTTTATGCAACACCTAACACAGGGCTCAATGAGGTACGTCTTGCATACGTTCTTAAGGTTGAGGATATTCAGAATGCTATGAAATGTCTTGAGGAGGCATTGAAGGTTTATCCTGGAAGAACAAACAAATAATTGAACTTTTGGTTCAAACTATTGCGGGATGCTGAAAGGTATCCCGCTTTTTTTGTATATTTGTTTGTTTAAGATAAAACGGATAATTTTTTACTATGAAACGGTTTTCAATAGCATCATTGCTGGGGTTGCTTCTCATTTCTTGTTCGTCTGACAAGAGTTCGGAGGTAATGGTTGAACTTACTCCAATTATGGAGAAGGCGTTGAACGATACATCTTCCATCTTCTATGCCGATTTCAAGAACTTTCCTGCCAACCGTGCGTCATTGCCAATTGGTGTATTCGACAGTGGTACCGGTGGGCTTACGGTTCTGGAGGAGTTGCTTACAATTGATTGTTACAACAACATTACAGGAGAAGAGCAGCCTGACGGTATGGCTGATTTCATAGGGGAGGAGTTCCAGTACCTTGCTGACAATGCAAACATGCCATACGGTAATTATGCTGCTGAGAACAAGGATATGTTCTTCAGGGAGCTGGTTACAAAGGATGCACTTTTCCTCCTTGGCAACAAGTACGCCACCAACTTCATGGACAAGTCAATGATAGGAAGAAAATCGCAGTGCAAAATACTTGTTATTGCCTGCAACACTGCAACTGCATATGGATTAGGTGATGTACAGACTCTTCTTGAGCAGAGCGGAACGGGAGTAAAGGTAATAGGTGTCATAAATGCAGGTGCTGATGCCATGCTTTCTTCGCTCGGCGATTCATCCGATTCCGTTGCTGTTGGAGTTCTGGCTACTCCTGGAACTATTAAGTCCGGTGCTTATCCAAGAACAATAATGGAGATGGCTGCTGCAAGGGGCTTCAAAGGAGGTATCAATGTGGTATGTCAGCCATGTGCTGGTTTTGCCGAGTCAGTTGATATGGAGAAGGATTTTGTTGATCCTACGGCGCGTGGTCCAAGGAGCAGTTACAGGGGCCCGGTTGCCGGTGATTCATTTGACAATATAATTCCTACACTTCTTCCATTGTATCACTTTGCTTCATCAAAGGGAGAACTCCTTGGACGTGGTGTTCAGATGCAGTTGAATGCCTCTTGCAACTATGCAAGATTGCATCTTGTGAATCTTATTGAGAAGTACAGACGTATGGGCGGAAAGGCTCCTATGAAGAGCATAATTCTTGGTTGCACCCATTATCCTTTCCTTTTGGATACTATGAGACGCGCAGTTGAGCAGATACGTGAGTATAAGGAGAATGGAGTGGCAATATATGAGCATCTGCTTCCTGCTGACGTGAACTTCATCAATCCTGCAACATATACTGCAATGGAGGCTTACAGGATTCTACGTGAGGATAAAGCTCTTGCATTGAGCACCGGTGATACAAAGGCAACTGCCTATATCTCAATTCCAGCTTATGGCCTCTCACTCGGGCAGATAGATTCAACAGGAGTCCTTACATACGAGTTCAAGTATGGCAGAGAGTATGGTAAAGAGGATAATACAACATTGAATGTTCCTTTTGCACCGAAATATATAACACCGCAGAATAACGAAAGATTGGCTGATCTTGTTCCTGTTTCATATAAACTGATATGTACAGAAGCACAATAACAAACGAAGAGATAGAGAAGTTGCCTTTTGCTGCTTTCCAGGGTGAGATCAATGTAATAGATTCACCTAATGGCGATGCCTACAGGGAGGCTATTGAATACCTCTCTTCTCAGAGAGCAATTGGGTTTGATACTGAGACAAAACCTTGTTTTGTTTCAAACCGTCCAAGAAATAGGGTGGCTTTGCTGCAGTTGAGTGGCGCTGACAAGGCGTACTTGTTCCGCTTGCCAAAGACAGGTATCCCGCAGGATCTGGCCGATATACTATCTGACAAGAAGATATACAAGATAGGTGCAGCGGTTGGAGATGATGTGAGCGGTTTGAACAGATATGCCAATTTCAAACCAATGGGATTCATAGATTTGCAGAGCAAGGTTGAACAGTTTGGCATTGAACAGAAGAGCGTGAAGCGTATGGCTGCCATAATACTGGGTGTGAGGATTTCGAAATCGCAGCAACTTTCCAACTGGGAAAGTTCAATGCTTTCACCTGCACAGCAGAAATATGCAGCAATAGATGCCTGGATTTGTCTGCAAATGTGGAACAGATTATGCAAGGAAAAAAGGAGATGTCAGAATACAGCACAATAGTACTGAAAAAGGGTAGAGACGCATCTTTGAAGAGGTTTCATCCGTGGGTCTTCTCCGGTGCGGTTTCCAGAATAAACGGGAAGCCGAAGGAGGGGGATGTGGTTGATGTGCTCTCGTGTGATGGGGATTTTCTTGGAAGAGGACACTATCAAATAGGTTCAATTACCGTGAGGATTCTGACCTTTTCAAAGCGGGACATTGATTCTTCATATTGGGTTGAGATGCTCCAGGCTGCAGCAGATGCAAGAGCCCTTCTTCCAATATTCTCCTCGGATAGGGAGACCAATGCATACAGGTTGGTGCATGGCGAAGGGGACAATCTCCCGGGCCTTATTATTGACATTTATGATAGAACTGCCGTTATTCAGGCCCACAGCGCCGGAATGTTCCTGCATCGTGAGGATATATGCAATGCCTTGAGAAGGGTTCTGGGTAACAGGATAGATTCCGTTTATGACAAAAGCGAGGCCACTGCTCCGTTCAAGGCGGACCTTCCTTTGAAGGATGGCTATTTGTGGCGGAATGATAATGCTCTATCGGGCGAGTGGCACAACAGCTGCACAGTTAAGGAGAATGGCAACAGCTTTATTGTTGACTGGGTACAGGGGCAGAAGACAGGTTTTTTCCTTGACCAACGTGACAACAGAGCAATGGTTGCCTCTTATGCAAAAGGTAAAAGGGTTTTGAATCTTTTCTGCTATACCGGCGGTTTTTCAATTTATGCTCTTGCCGGTGGTGCTGAGAGTGTTGATTCGGTCGATAGCTCTGCAAAGGCCATTGATTTGGTGAACCGGAATGTTGAGTTGAACTTTGGAGATGAGGGCTCTGCGCGCCATAGATCGTTTACTGAGGATGCAATTGATTTTGTAAAGAATTCTCCTGATGGAAAGTACGACCTAATGATAGTTGATCCTCCTGCATTTGCCAAACATAGAGGTGCGCTTGATAATGCTTTGAGGGCGTATAAGAGATTGAATGCTGCTGCCATATCAAAGATTTCAAAGGGAGGCGTTATTTTTACTTTCAGCTGCTCCCAGGCTGTTGATAAGGAGGCGTTTGCGTTGGCTGTTTTTTCGGCGGCGGCAATTTCTGGCAGAAAGGTGCGGATTATTGGAAGGCTTACACAACCGGCAGACCATCCGGTTAATATATATCACCCTGAGGGGGAGTACCTTAAGGGGCTTGTGTTATTTGTAGAATAGTAATTTTTAAAAATATGGATGCTAAGACATTTGGAAATGAAAAAAGCATGCGATTCAATCCTATTAAGGATAAAGCAGCGGAAATAATTGAGTGGTTCCTTTCAAACATAGAGGGAAATGTCTCTGACGATGTCCTTTTTAAGGTGAATCTTGCAGTTGAAGAGGCTGTGCAGAATGTTGTTGACTATGCTTATGAGAACGGACTTGGTTTTCTGGAGGCCAGCGTGAAATTTACGGATCAGGGAGTGCTTGTCATCAAGATTATTGATGGTGGCGTGAAGTTCAACCCTCTTGACGCATCGGATCCTGACATTACGCTTTCAGCTACCGACAGGGCTATTGGAGGACTTGGAATATTCCTTTGCAAGAAACTTATGGACAAGGTGAGCTATTCTTATGAGAACGGGTGCAACATACTTGTAATGGAGAAGACAATTAAATAGTTTAAATTGCTAATATACAAGCTATATGAATCAGACTTTAAAAAGTTGTCTGTACATTGTAACACTGCTTGCTGTTATGCTCTGCTCCTTTGAGTGCTTTGCTCAGGAGGCATCGGGACGCTCCAACGGGAATCTTACCAAGGTGCGTTTTATGCCTAACTGGATGCCACAGGCACAGTTTGCCGGTTACTTTGCAGCTAAAGAACTTGGATATTTCGAGGATGAAGGACTTGATGTGGAATTCAACTTCATAAGCCAGACATCAACCAAGAATCCTATTGATATGCTTGAACAGGGGGAGGTGGATATCATTACAAACCTCTTCGTTTCGGCTATGGTTGCGGCAACCCGTGGCTGTGATATTGTGAATATACTTCAGACTTCACAGAAATCTGCTCTTATGGTTGTTTCAAGGGATTCCTTGAACTCTTTGGAACAGTTGTCTGAAATGAATGTTGGGTGCTGGAGAGCAGGATACTATGAAATTATTGACCTGATAACATTGGGAGAGGGTATCTTTATAAACTGGATTCCTTTCATTACAGGAATCAATCTCTATGTTTTCGGCGCTGTTGATGCCATTCTCTGCTACAGTTATTCTGAGTATATTCAGTTGATGCTCTCAGTTGGAAAAATTCCTGAGGAGAGAATTATTCGTATGGAGAACACCGAGTACAATTTTCCTGAAGATGGACTTTATACATCTTCAACATTCCTGAAAGAGCATCCGGAGGTGGCTGAGGCGTTTGTAAAGGCAAGCGTAAGAGGGTGGCTCTGGGTTGCAAATAACAGGGATAAGGCATTGGATATTGTAATGGATGTTTTGGAGAAATCCAATGTGCAGAATTCCAACCGATACTTCCAGGGGCAGATGCTTGATGAGGTTCTGAGGCTTCAATATGATAATCAGGGAAGACGTTCTTTCCAGCCTATAAGTGTTTACGATTACTCCAAAATTATTATGGAATTCAGAAGAAATGAACTCATAGATAGATATATTGAGTTCTCCAAGATGATTTGGTGTCCTTATAGGAAAGAATTGGCAAAAGGTTTCGGTTATGAGTAATCCAATGTTTAAAATAAAAATTTCCGGGAATCAGGAATCCCTGGGTTCAAGAATCAGTTTCAGCGTCCTTGCTGTTGCCGGTGCTATTTTCCTTGCAGCACTTGTGGTGGTGATGTACTACTCCAATTCTTTTCTTATTGAGGATGCGAAGCAGAACGTTTCCAACCAGCTCACTATTGCTGCATCAAGCATTGACCATAATCTGCTTGCTGTTGAAACAGCAATTGAAAACAATGAATGGCTTGTAATGAACTCTCTTGACGATGAAGAGAAACTTTACGAGATAACGAGAAAAATTGTTTCGGACAACGAGGAGATTTGTGGTTGTGCCATTGCTTTCAAACCATATTATTTCCAAAGAAGATATTTCTTCTCTCCATACTCATATGTTGGAGCAGACAGTCTCATCTACTCAAAACAGCTTGGTACTGAAGATTATGATTATCAGTTTATGGATTGGTTCCAGATACCTTTCCTTCTTAGGAAGCCTGTTTGGAGCGAGCCATATTTTGATGAGGGTGGAGCCGATGTTGTAATGGCTACATATTCGTATCCTCTGATTGATACCTGGGGTGATGTTTTTGCAGTCATGACTGCAGATTATCCTCTTACAGGTATTGTTGATCTTGTAAATCAGATTCATCCATACGAAAACTCGTTTGCTTTTCTTGTGAGCAGGAATGGAACATATGTAGCACATAAGGATACTTCGCTGATTTTTACACATACCGTTCTCTCAAACGCCCTGGATCAGGGATACAATGAGCTATATGAGGCGGGACTTGATATGCTTAATAGTGGAATTGGGTACAGGGAGATGAGAATGAAGGGGGAGGGCAACAAGTATCTTTCATATATGCCTCTTCACAACAAGTGGTCAATGGCAATTGTGAACTCAGATATGGATGTCCTTGGTAGATCATACATTATGCTCTTCATTATTATTGCTCTTATGGTATTCGGCCTGGTTCTTCTCTATATCTTTACAAGACAGTCGGTCAAGAAGAAGTTGCAGCCTCTTGTGCTCTTTACTGAGGCAGCCAATGAGGTGGCAAAGGGAGATTTCAAATATGCTTTGCCTGAGGTGAAGACCAAGGATGAGATGAGAACCCTGAGAGACAGTTTTGCATATATGCAGGATTCTATAGTCAAGTATATTGCCGACCTCAAGGAGACAATGGGAGCCAAGGAGAGAATTGAGAGTGAACTTCGAATTGCAGCAGACATCCAGCGCGGAATGGTTCCTTCTGTTTTCCCTCCATTCCCAGAGAGAAATGACTTGGATATTTTTGCAGTTCTTTCTCCTGCAAAGGAGGTTGGAGGTGACCTTTATGACTATTTCATACGAGACAACAAGTTCTACTTCACCATTGGTGATGTGAGCGGCAAGGGAGTTCCTGCTGCCATATTCATGGCTATTGCAAGAAGCGCATTCAGATATATTGGAGCATCTGCAGAGAGTGCTTCAGATTTGATGACAAAGCTCAATGACAGCATTTCTCAGGGTAACCAAAGCAATATGTTCATTACAATGTTCGCCGGTATTCTTGATCTTGCAACGGGCGATATTCAGTTCTGTAATGCCGGCCATAATCCTGGTGTGCTTATTTCTCCTGACGGAAAGGCTGAGTATGTTGAGGTTAAGAACAACTTGGTTGTTGGAGTTATGGATGGATTCCCGTTCTCAGGGCAGAGTATGAAGATAGAGAGAGGTTCAACCCTGCTCCTGTACACCGATGGTGTAACAGAGGCTGAGAACAGCGTGAAGGAGCTCTATTCGGAGGAGAGACTTCAGGCCTTCTGCTCAAATAACAGTTTTGATACTGGTGAGGAGCTTATTGGGGCACTGGTTGCTGATATCAAGAAATTTACAAATGGTGAGGACCAGAATGACGATATTACAATATTGACAATAAAGTTAAAATAATATTAAAATCTTAAAATTATGGATGTTACAATTAAAACAGAAGGTAACAAGCATTTCGTTACATTAAACGGTAGATTGGATACCACAAACATTCAGCAGTTCACAGAGGATATTGCACCTTTGATGAGCGGTGAAATTGCAAACATTGAGATTGATTGCAGCGGTATGTCATATACCAGCAGCCAGGGACTCCGTTCATTCCTTACTCTTCAGAAGAGTGCAGAGAGCCGTGGTGGTTCGGTTGTAATGACTAAGATGCAGCCAAATGTAAAGCAGGTGTTCGATATCACAGGTTTTTCAAATATCTTCAAAATTATTTAAGTTGAAATGAAGAGCAGGAAACTCTTCCTGCTTTTGCTGTTTTGCCTTGTCTTTGTGCCATCTGCGCTGCTTGCGCAGATGACCAAAATCAAGGGAAGGGTGACTGACGGGGAGACAGGTGAAGGAATACCATTTGCTGGGGTCTATTTCAAAGACTCCAAAGTGGGGGTGTATACAGACCTTGACGGTTATTACTCTCTTGAGACCAGGGATCTGAGCCTCAAAACTCTTTGTGTATCCATACTTGGATATGAAAGTGCAGAACTCGATGCGAATGCCGGCAATTTTGCAAAACTTGATTTTGTTCTCAAGCCGGTTGCCAGTAACTTGAATGCTGTTGTTGTCAAGCCCGACGACCACTATCTCAGGTCTATTCTTCATAAGATAAGCGACAACAAGCATAAGAATGATCCGAAGCATATAGACGCCTATTCCAGCGATGTATATACGAAAATGGAATTGGATCTTACACATCCACGGGAACAGATAAAAAACAAGACACTTGTCAGGAACTTCGGATTCATTTTCGATTATATTGATACCTCGGTTGTGAGCGGGCAGCCATATCTTCCATTTCTTATTTCGGAAAATGTGGGCAAGAAATACCACAGTACTGATCCGGAGATGGATAAGGAGCTTATTGAAGCTTCCAGGATATCGGGCTTCAACAATAATTCAAACATGCTTCAGTTTACTGGCAGCATGTATTTGAGGGTCAATTTCTATGACAATTATATCAATGCCTTCAATTTGGATATTCCGTCTCCTTTGTGTGGGCACGGAACAATGTACTACAACTATTTTCTTGTAGACTCTCTTCAAACTGATGGACGAAAGACGTATGTCATAAGATTTCACCCGGGCAAGAATATCAGTTCTGTAGCTTTTGATGGTGAGATGCAGATTGATGCGCAGGATTATGCCATGCGAAAGATGCACGCAAGACTCCAGAAACGTGCAAACATCAACTGGGTAAGGGATTTGATAATAGATGTTGAACATAGAAAAATAGGAGATTCCACCTGGTTCTATTCAAGAGAAAAATCATATGCAGATTTCTCTGTAACAATGAACGACTCCTCAAAGGCGCTTTCGTTACTTGGTAACAGGGAGTTGATATACAGTAATGTGGTTTTCGGCAAAGACTCATTCCCTGACAATAAGGTTATGCGTCATAGGAGCCGTGTATATATGGAGCAGCGTGAGCAGCCAAGAACTGAGGCATTTTGGGACAGTTTAAGGCCTTATGAACTCACAACTAAGGAGCGTGATATATATGCAATGGTTGATTCAATAAAGAGTGTTCCTATGTATCAAAATATAGTCAGTGTCCTCACAACTCTCTTTTCCGGCTATTTTGATACCAAATATGTAGGATTCGGTCCTTATCAGCAGTTCTTTTCATTCAATGACCTAGAGGGTTTCAGAATGCAGTTCGGAGCAAGAACCACCAAAGATTTCAGCAAGAAGTGGAGGCTTATGGCATATGGCGCGTATGGTTTCAGGGACAAGGAGTTCAAAGGCGGAGGATCTGTGGAGTATGTATTCAGCAGAGATCCTTTCAGAAAGCTCACTTTCAAGGCATATCACGATGCCAAGCAGGGTGGTGCATCAAAGAGCCATTTCTCTGAGAGCAGTCTCTTTGTCTCAATTTTTTCAAAGGGAGACAAGCAGAAGCGAAGTATGGTCAATGAATTCTCTCTGAATTACGAGCATGAACATACGCCCGGTTTCACCAGCTCTTTTACTGTTGAAACAAAGAATGTTTCATCGAATGAGAATGTTCCTATGGTAACGCCTGAAGGTGAGTGGCTATCAAGCGTTTCATCTACGTCAATGAGTTATTCGGCACGTTTCTCCTTTGATGAATCATCTGTAAGAGGTACTTATGAGAGATCCTTTGTTCCTAGCAGAAAGCCAATAATAACTGTTGACCTCTCTTATGGACTCAAGGGGCTCACGAAAAGAGATTTTAGCTATTTCAGGCCTGAAATATCTCTTGTACTGACACCTCCTATTCCACCTTTCGGTGCGTCAACGGTGAGATTCAACGCTGGAAAGATCTTTGGTAAGGTTCCTTATCCATTCCTAAAGATTCACGAAGGCAATGGTACATATTTCCTGGACCGTAATGCCTTCACCTGTATGGACTTCTATGAATTTGCATCGGATACCTGGGTAAGCCTTATGTATGAACATAACTTCAATGGTTATTTCCTTGGGAAGATTCCATTCCTGAAGAGGCTTAACTGGCGTGAAGCCCTTAACGTGAAGGCTGTATATGGAACGCTTTCAGACAGGAACAATGGAGGTGTTGACAATGAGGGCCATCTGGTTTCCGAGAATGCAGATCCTTATATTGTCTTCCCTCTTGGCATGGGCGAGCTGAATAAACCATACGTTGAGGCTGGCTTTGGAATAACCAACATCTTCAAGCTCTTCAGGGTTGACTTCAACTGGAGACTCACTCACCGCTACAAGGAGGTTCTGGGTGAGAAGATAAAGAATGACAACTTCTCAGTAACTATAGGATTTGAATTGCAGTTCTAAAGAGTGGTATTTTGATATTTTCTTTGGCCGATTTGGAGAATTTCAAAATTAAACCTATATTTGCAATCCCAAAACGGTGCTATGGCCGAGTGGCTAGGCATCGGTCTGCAAAACCGAGTACAGCAGTTCGAATCTGCTTGGCACCTCCAAAAAAAAGAGCTCACATTGCGTGGGCTCTTTTTTTTGGAGATATGCAGGTGGTGCTGTTGCCAGCATCAGAAAACCTAAATCATGTTTTTAAGCTCCTGAACCATTGCTCCGGCAACTTTAGCGCTGGTGCCACTGCCACCGAGCATTTCACGCACTTTGGCGTAGTCTTTCTGCATTTCAGCAACGTATTCAGTGTCATTGAGCAGGAGCGAGAGTTCCGCATCAATCTTTTCAGCAGATGCATCATGCTGAATCAACTCCTTGAATATACCTTTGTTCAGAATCAGATTGGCCAGTGAGATGTAACTTATCTTCACCAGTCTCTTGGCAATCTGGTATGTTATTTCACTTGCACCGTAGCATACCACTTGTGGAACTCCTATGAGTGCTGCCTCCAGTGATGCAGTACCTGAATTTATAATTGCCGCATTGGAATGTTTGAGAATAGGGTATGTCTGGTTTATGATAAGATGTGCGTTGGAAACATGTGCCGCCTCCATTATTCTGCTATATATCTCTTTTCCAAGATGCGGGACTCCGGCAATGAGAAAGTCCATATCAGGGTGCTTTGCGGCTACAGCAAGTTCGCGCGGCAGAGTGTACTCTATCTCTCCACGTCGGCTTCCCGCGAGCAAGGCCACTCTTTTCCTGGTTGGGTCAAGATTATTCTGAGAGCAGAACTCTTCCAATGGAATTTTCAATTGCGCATTTGAAGCGATGCTGTCGAGCAGCGGATTGCCGTTGTAAATAGGGTTTAGGCCCCATTTCCTGAAATACTCTATTTCAAAAGGGAAAATTATAAACAGCCTGTCGACATACTTCTTCAATTTCAGTACGCGCTTCTCCTTCCATGCCCAAACCTTTGGCGCTATGTAGTAGAATACTCTGATTCCATGCTCTTTGGCAAATCTGGCCATTCTAAGGTTGAACCCCGGATAGTCAATGAGTACAAGCACATCGGGCTTCCATGCCAGAATGTCCTCCTTGCACAGAGCGAAGTTGGCAAATATTTTCTTGATATTGAGCAGAACCTCCAGAAATCCTATTATGGCTGTATCCTTGTAGTGGCGTACCAACTCGGCACCCTCAGCTTTCATAAGGTCTCCGCCCCAGCAGCGGAACTCGCCCTGAGGATCTGCTGTTTTCAAACCCTTGAGAAGATTGGACCCGTGCAGGTCGCCGCTTGCCTCTCCTGCTATTAAGTAATATTTCATCTTCTTCTATTTATTCAGGCCCCACTCGGCCGATAGTCTTTCTGCCTCCTGCGCGTCTGAATTGTCTATTTTGTGTACGGTTATGGTGATGTAGTTTTTCTTAATCATCTGGTGGTCGCCTTTTAGTCTCTCATCAACTGAAGGATGCTCCATTCCGGATGTCGATGGCATTTCTCCTCTGCCATTGGT
>DCHN01000054.1:21039-22945 GCA_002315995.1 Bacteroidales bacterium UBA1751
CGTGGGTCAACTTCATCTACAAACTCCTTTATCCAGCGGCCTCTTCCCATTCTTGTAAAGAGGATGCCCTTCACATCCTGCGCCTCTATTGCTGGAAAATTCACGTTCAAATAGCAACCTGGTTTTGGTGGAGTTGCAAAGAATGAGCGCAAAATAGTATCATAAAATTTGTTGACTTGTGAAAAATTAGGCTCCGGATTATGGGAATCAATTGAGAAGGCAATGGTTGGAATATCATATATTGTTGCCTCTGCAGCTGCACCCAGAGTGCCTGAATATACGGCGGCAACCGAGGCGTTGGAACCGAGGTTTATTCCGCTGAAACAGAAGTCAGGGTTGTGGTCCTGAAAGAATATGTGCATTGCCATTTTCACGCAGTCAACCGGTGTGCCGTTGAGTGATACCCAAGTTGCTGTGTGGCCGCATTTTGTGGTAGTACCGCGTTGCTTGCAACGCAGCGGTATCTCAAGGTTCAGCGATGCCGATTTTCCGCTTTGTCCCGTGTCTGGCGCCACAACAAAAACATTACCGTATTCAAGCAGGAAATCAACTGCTCTGTGTATGCCTACCGACTCTATTCCATCGTCATTGCTTACAAGAAACTCCAAAACTCCGTTTACCATATAAAATTATATCTATCGCAGTAGAAAAGTGTATTATTTGAACAAAAATTTGATATTCAAAGATACTCATTAAAAAGATTTTTGCGTAATTTTGCGGCGATTAAGGGTAAAAGAAATTTTTAAGACAATAAAACTTAGTAATTATGAGTAAGATTAAAGTAGGTATCAACGGCTTCGGCCGTATTGGAAGATGCGTTTTCAGAGCTGCAATGAAGATGGATGACATTGAGATTGTAGGTATAAACGATCTTCTTGACGTAGATTACATGGCTTACATGCTCAAGTATGACACAATGCATGGCCAGTTCGAAGGAACAATCTCTTCAAAGCCAGGTTTTCTGGTTGTGAATGGTAAAGATATAAGGGTAACTGCAGAGAAGGATCCTGCAAACCTCAATTGGAGCGCAGTAGGTGCTGAGTACGTTGTTGAGTCAACAGGTCTCTTCCTTACAAAGGAGAAGGCGCAGGGTCATATCACCGCTGGTGCCAAGAGAGTTGTTATGTCAGCTCCTTCAAAGGATGATACTCCAATGTTCGTTTGTGGCGTGAATACAGACACTTACGCTGGTCAGCCAATTGTATCAAANNCTTCATGTACAACAAACTGCCTTGCACCTATTGCAAAGGTTTTGAATGACAAGTGGGGCATCAAGGATGGTCTTATGACTACCGTTCACTCTACAACAGCTACACAGAAGACAGTTGACGGTCCTTCTGCAAAGGATTGGAGAGGCGGCCGTGCAGCTTCAGGCAACATAATTCCATCTTCAACAGGTGCTGCAAAGGCAGTAGGCAAGGTAATTCCTTCACTCCTTGGCAAGCTTACAGGTATGTCAATGCGTGTTCCTACACTTGATGTTTCAGTTGTTGACCTTACAGTTAACCTTGCAAAACCTGCAACATACGATGAGATTTGCGCTGAGATGAAGCGCGCTTCAGAGAACGAGATGAAGGGTATTCTCGGATATACTGAGGATGCAGTTGTTTCATCAGACTTCCTTGGCGAGACAAAGACTTCAGTATTCGATGCAAAGGCAGGTATTGCTCTTACAGATACATTCGTAAAGGTAGTTTCATGGTATGACAATGAGATCGGCTACTCAACAAAGGTTCTCGAGCTCATCAAACACATGGCCACAGTGAAATAATTTTTCGTAATTGGTATTAAGGAGAGTCTCCCACAAGGCGGCTCTCCTTTTTTTATATTTGTGTTGCCCGCGACCAGACACGGGTGGCCTGTGGTGGCCAATATTGTTGAATCAGACTGCGCGCTTTATTAACCA
>DCHN01000032.1 GCA_002315995.1 Bacteroidales bacterium UBA1751
TCTCTGTTACGGTCAGAAAATGTAAATTCAGAGAGGGTCCAATAATCAGATGTGTATATGCTGAGAAGAGTTTGTTTGGTGCAATTTGCCTCTGTTGCGGCATGCTGCCTCTTTGCGGTGAGTGCTGTGGGTGCAACACTACGGCTGCCGGCATATTCACAGGATACCATAAAGAGAGGAACGGATACCCTGAGCTATATTGTGGTAAACGGCAGCGGTCCGCTCTCTGAAAGGAACTCAAGGTTCAGCCCCGGAACGCATGTGCACCGCTTCGATGACATTCCGCAGGCAAGCTCAATAACATCATTGGGAGATATACTCAAGAAGGAGACTACGCTCTACATAAAGGAGTACGGGCGCGGTATGAGTTCATACATTTCGGTGCGGGGTACCTCATCTTCCCATACCTCAATAGATTGGAACGGCGAGTCATTCTCAATGCCTACCATGGGGCAGGCAGACCTCAGCCACATCCCGCTCTATTTCTTTGACAACCTCAGCCTCAATTTGGGCGGAGGAAGCACCCTGTACGGAAACGGAAGCATTGGTGGGAACATACAGCTTGAGATAAATCCGCAGTTCGCCGACCAGGCGGGCACAGTGGTAGCATCCGATACATCTGAGCATGGCTTGCAGCTTACAGGAGGCGATATAACCATAAAAGGTGGCAGTTACGAGACGTTTTTCACAGGTGCCACCGCCAAATATGCCTCACGCAGATGGGCAGGGCGTACAGCACTCTATTGGAACGGGGCGAACAATGCCTTTTCATTTGAGAACAACACCAAGCCGGGGCACCCCAGCGAGCGCCAGCATAATGCGCAGTTCAGCAATTGGGGAGTCTATCAGCAGGTAGCGCACCGTTTCAAAAATAGTTCAGATCTCATTCTGGACCTGATGCACCTTGACTTCTACAGGCATATCCAGCCCTCTGTGGCGAACAATGACAACCCTGTGTCGTGGCATACCATTGCCGATAGAAATACAAAAGTATCCTTGAAATGGCGCGGTACAACAGGGGAAGACGGGAGATGCGAATCGGCGTGGCGCTACAATGGCGGAATATCATACAACAGGGACTATGAACATTATGAGGGAGATGTAATTGCATCTGACCGCTATACCGCCAGTGCGGGTGCGGAGTGGGAGAGGGGCAGGTGGAGAGTCAAGGCCGGAGGAAGATGTGAGTATATAAAACCTGAAGTGGAGTCATATGGAAGCGGCACATACGAGTGGCGTTCCGAGCTCTACGCTCTGGCATTCTGGAGGCCTCTGAACTCCTTGAGCATTGGTGGTGGCTTGCGTGGCTCTTTTGTAACGGGAACTACAATTCCTGTGCAGCCTGTTTTGAATGCCAAATATACGCCTTTTCCTTGGCTGGCTTTCCGTGCTTCGGCATCAAAGAGTACAAAGGTTCCTACTCTCAATGACAAGTATTGGGGAGGGGTGAATGCTTATCTTAGGCCTGAAAAGGGCACTACATACGAAGGTGGAGCCGATTTCTCCTCCATTGTGGGAAAATGGAGCCTTTCGGCCTTTGCAACATATTACAACACCACTGTTGAGGATTGGATACGATGGCTGCCGGCAGGTGAGGTGTGGCGTCCGAAAAACATTCCAAAGGTGAGGAGCAATGGAGTGGAGTGTGGTTTCTCTGCATCCGGTGTATATGGTAATACCACAATAAAGGTTAATGGGGGCTATTCCTACACCGATGTGAAGAAACTTGAATCATATCTTGCGGGAGATCCTTCAGTAGGAAGACAGTTGGCTTATCAACCATACCATATTGCCAATTTGAGTGTAGGGGTGAGCTGGCGCAAATGGGAGACAATTATTGGGTACGGCTATACGGGAGAGAGAACAACTACAGATATGTTCGATTATCTTGACCCTTACTCCTTGCTGGACCTCTCTCTGTTGAGGGAAGTCTCTATTTTTTCAAAGAGTTGTTCCTTATGCGCTGAATTGAAAAATATTCTTAATTCCAGTTATCAGAATGTAAAATTCTATGCTATGCCCGGAATAAATTTCATGATCAGCGCCAGGATAATGCTTTAGGTTGCGTCTTGTTTTTTTTCTAGCTGCTTCTTGGTTGGAAAAAATTACTATATTTGTAAATTATCGCGAAATATATAGTTATGATGTGTAATTTAAGGAACGGGATTGTCACTTTTGCAGTTGCCTTACTGGTATCTACGTCTGTTTTTGCGCAGGGGGCTAAAGTGCAGTCAATGGCTATGACCAGGGCTAAGGTTGAGGTGGTAGAGGGGAAGAATGCCAGACTCTCTGTGAAATGCAAGCCGGAGAATGCGGATGTAAGTGGGATGACATGGAAATCATCTGATCCGTCGGTGGCAAAGGTTGACTCCAATGGAAATATTGTTGCCATAAAGCCGGGTACTGTTACAATTACTGCGGCTCTTGGAGGACTCTTTGCATACTGTAATGTCTCCATTCTTCCATCTGGAGCAGGTGGGGCAGCGCAGGGAGCAGCTCCTGCCGGTCAGAAGGCTGGTGCTAGAGGAGGTGCTGCGGAGAGAACATACATAGTTGCCGACATTGATGAAAAGCCAACCTTCCAGGGAGGTGACCAGAACTGTTTTGCCAGATGGGTTTACCAGAATATAGAGTATCCTGAAATGGCAATGGAAAATGGAATATCGGGGCGCGTGACGCTTCAGTTCGTTGTTGATATAAACGGTTCAGTTGTTGAAGTCAAGGTGGCCAGAGGCGTTGACAGACTTCTTGACAAGGAGGCTGTTCGTGTTGTATCAAAATCTCCTTCATGGAAGCCGGGGCGTCTTGACGGAAAGCCTGTAAGGGTTAAGTTTACATTCCCTGTAACATTCAAGATTCATTATTGATATCCTTGTAAGTAACAAACAGCAAAACAATAAAAAAATAATAGAGATATGAGTACTCGTAGAGGATTTTTGAAAGCAGCCGGACTGGCTACGGCGGCAGCTGCACTTTGGACACCATCTGACCTTTTTGCAAAGGCTGAAAAACCAAGCGGAAGTAAGAAACTCCAGCTCGATTGGGAGGATTTCCAGGGAGTTATGAAGTTCACCTTCCACATTTCCGGATCTTCAAGAACAACCACCCCTATTGTAATTACAAGAATCACCTGGGATGGTTATACAGGTTATGGTGAAGCTGCAATGCCTCCATATCTTGGTGAGACACAGGCTTCATGCCACGAGTTCTACAAAAAGGTTGTTGCTGACGTATTTCCTAAGTTCGACAATCCTTTCCAGATTGAGGATATAATGAAGGCTTGTGACAAGCTCACAACCAACAATACTGCTGCAAAGGCTTCAATTGATATTGCTCTTCATGACCTTTGCGGAAACATTATGGGCCAGCCTTGGTGGAAGATGTGGGGATTCGATGCAAAGAAGGCTCCGTACACCTGCTATACCATTGGATATGATGAGTCTGATGAGAAACTCGATGAGAAACTCAAAGAGGCCAACTGGAACAAGATCATTAAGGTTAAGCTTGGCATGACCGAGAAGGAGGACAAGAGAATGATTGAGTTCATCCGTGCCCGTGACAGCAGAAATATAGTAGTTGATGCAAACCAGGGATGGAAGGATAAATATTATGCTCTTGATATGATTAACTGGCTCAAGGAGAAGGGTGTTACCATGATTGAGCAGCCTATGGGCAAATACGATCTTGAGGAGATTGCATGGGTTACTGAGCGCAGTCCTCTTCCAATTATGGCTGACGAGTCTTGCCAGAGACTGTCTGATATCAAGAAGCTTAAAGGTGTATTCACCGGTATAAATATTAAGCTCATGAAGTGTACCGGTCTTTATGAGGCGCGCCAGATGATTACTATGGCAGAGCAGAACCATATGAAACTTATGGTTGGCTGTATGACTGAGACATCAGTTGCAATCTCTGCCGCTGCCCAGATATCTCCTAAGGTTGAGTGGGCTGACCTCGATGGCAACTACCTCCTTGGCAACGACTGCTTCAATGGAATGAAGCTTGTTGACGGCCGCATCACCCTTGAGGACAAACCTGGTTTGGGTCTTACCAAGAAGCCAGGAATCATTAAGCTTTAGTGGTTACTTTTTTAATCTGTCTGGCCGTTCTTGTCTTTGGGAACCTGCTTTATGGCAGGTTCATTGAACGGCGCTTTGGCGTTGATCCTAACAGAGAAACTCCTTTGATGCGTCTTGAAGATGGCGTGGATTTTGTTCCTATGCCTACTTGGAAGATGTTTATCATCCAGTTCCTGAATATTGCCGGTTTAGGACCAATCTTCGGAGCCATGCTTGGAATAGCATTTGGTCCAATGGCTTTTGTCTGGATTGTACTTGGGAACATTTTTCTTGGTTCAATGCATGATTATATGGCGGGAATGCTCTCTCTGCGCAACGATGGCCGCAATGCTCCCACCATAATAGGTGCTTTTTTGGGAAGAAATGCCAAGAAAGCAATGATGGTTGTAACAATGTTTCTGCTGGTGGCTACTGGAGTTTCATTCAGTGTTGGTCCTGCAGATTTGTTGCACGAACTTACTCAGTGGGACCGTTGGATTTGGCTTTTATGCATCTTTGCATATTACATCTTTGCAACCGTTTTCCCAATAAACAAGATAATAGGACGCATCTATCCTGTTTTTGGCATCCTTCTGTTGCTTATGGCCCTGATGATACTCTCTGTGATGTTGTTCAAATCGTTCACCGGCCAGATACAGATGGTTGAGATGGATCTTAACAGTTTCCATAATTTCCACTTCGCATCCGGCAAATATCCCATGATTCCTGTTATGTGCATTGTTATCTCGTGTGGGGCAATGTCTGGATTTCATGGAACACAGTCGCCGTTAATGGCGCGTTGCATGGTAAGTGAAACTCAGGGAAGACGTGTTTTTCACAATGCAATGATGGTGGAGGGTGTTGTTACTCTTATTTGGGCTGCCGCTGCCGCTGCATTTTATGGTGGTATTGAGGGGTTGAACCAACAAATGGCAGATGGAAATTCAACGGCCGTGCTGGTTAATCGTATCTGCAACTCCTGGCTTGGTGTGGTTGGAGCTATATTGGCAATTGTGGGAATAATTGTGTGCCCAATATCAACGGGGGATACTGCCATGCGTAGCGCCCGTTTGATTATTGCCGATAATCTGCATATAGACCAGAGAAAGATTGGGATGCGTCTGCTTGTGGCATTGCCCTGCTTTGCAGTGGTGTTTGTTCTCTCAAGATTGAATTTTGACAATGTTTGGAGTATGGTTGGAATATGCAACCAGTTCCTTTCAATGATAATGTTGTGGACCATCTCCGTTTTCTTGGGTAACAATATAAAGGGCAGGGCCTATCTTATCTCCGCAATTCCAGCAACCTTCATGACTTTTATTGTTGTATCATACGCCTTTGTGGCACCTCACTCAAGCGGTGGTCTGGCGTTGAACCTTACTATGGGCCGCATTACAGGTATTGCTGTAGCGTTAGCCTGTTTGTGCATCTTTCTGCATAGAATTCGTAAAAACATGCCAACTGGCCTGGATGCCAGTAATCTGAGCTAACTTTTTCCTGCGGGAAATCTTTTTGAACGAGCAAGGGCGTCACCAGACGCCTAGCAGAGGCCGCGAGGCCGCCGCCGCGCGGTGGCCAATGGCATCCCTATCCGGCCACGTCGAAGGCTTCCGCGCCTTCTCCCGCTTCCTCGAGATTGACAAGGAGATTAAGACCAATGTTGTGAAACTATTGGATGATAAAAAATTAGTCGTATTTTTGCATTGTTTTAACAAGATATTAAAACGAAGCAAATATTATTAAAATGAACGCAATTATAAGCATATTAGGCACTCAGATACAACTTTCACAAAGATTGAAAGAGCACTTGAAGGGCATTTCTATTGGCGATATGCTTTCATTTGATTTTTTTGATGGAGAATATCGAGGCCTTAAGATGTTGTTTTTGAAACCCCAGGGAACAAAATCGACACCTCGCGAACTTGCGCTTGCGCAAGAACGAATCGGGAAGGTTGTAGGTATACCTATAGTCTTTATTCTTGAACCATGTCCCGCTTATGAGCGACAACGATTGATTGAGAAGGATGTATTCTTTGTGATTTCCGACAATTTTGCGAATCTGCCGATGATTGTAGCAAATGAGAGAATACGCAAATCAGCATTTGC
>DCHN01000070.1 GCA_002315995.1 Bacteroidales bacterium UBA1751
AGTGAATGTTGTATGCAAAGTCAAGCGCAGTGGCACCCTTCTGGAGTATCTTTGACTCACCCTTAGGTGTGAAGACGTATATCTCCTGTGAAAGAAGGCCCTCGTGAAACTTGTCAAGAAACTCCAATGCATTGGCGTCTGGACTCTCAAGCACTTCGCGTACCATATTGAGCCACTTGTCAAGTTCACTCTCGCTTTTTGTGACACCTTTATAACTCCAGTGTGCGGCCAGGCCTTTTTCTGCAACTTCATTCATCCTTACAGTACGTATCTGTACCTCCACCCATGTTCCGGTAGGGGACATAAGCGTACAGTGAAGAGCTTCGTAACCATTTGATTTAGGTGTACTTACCCAGTCACGAATACGATCGGTCTTTGAAAGGTGATCTTCTGAAATGAGAGAGTATATATCCCAACACTGCTGCCTCTCGGTCTTCCCCTCCTTTGGCTCGAAAATGATTCTGATGGCGAAGATGTCGTATATCTGGTCGAACGGGATGCCCTTGTTCTGCATCTTGTTCCAAATGGAGTAGGCATTCTTTGTTCTTCTTGAAATGGTGAATGTATATCCGGCCTCGCTGAGAGTCTTCTCAAGAGGAGTTATGAAGTTGTCAATTACCGCACCTCGCTGCTTGTCGTAATCGTCAAGCTTGCGCTTGATCATCATATATTCCTCTGGTTCCCTGTATTTGAGCCAGATGTTCTCCATCTGTGATTTTATATTGTAGAGTCCAAGCCTGTGCGCAAGAGGAATGAATATATACATTGTCTCGCTCAGAATCTTGTCCTGCTTCCTTTCAGGCATTGATTCAATTGTCCTGATATTGTGGAGCCTGTCGGCAAGTTTTATGAGAATTATTCTAACATCGTCGTTGAGGGTAAGAAGAATTCTCTTGAAATTCTCTGCCTGAAGCGAAAGCTCCGCATTCTTCTGTAGCCTTCCATCATTGCTCTGCCCAACAACCATACTGTGGTTGCTGTCCATTGCCGACTTTATTTTTGTAAGTCCGTCAACAAGGGAGGCTATTTTTGCTCCGAAAAGACGTGTTATATCCTCAACCGTGTAGTCGGTATCCTCAACCACATCGTGAAGCAGCGCGGTGACTATTGATTTGTATCCAAGGCCTATCTCATCCACAACAATTTTGGCAACAGCAATAGGGTGCAATATATATGGCTCTCCTGAGCGTCTTCTAACACCTTTGTGCGCCTCATTGGCGAATTCAAATGCTTTGAGCACTCCCTGATACTCCTCCTCGTTGGCGCATCTTCTCTTTGCCGACTCCCTCAGCCCTTCAAATGCATTTTCAATGAGAATATTATCCTCTTCCGTGAATGAGTTGTTTACCATTTTCTTTCTTTGTTAGAAGTTCAAATCCCTTGTTCCGCTCTTGATTTGTTCAAGTTTTGCCATAGTCTGCTCCTTGAATTTAGGATCCTCCATTGCCGCAAGTTCCTTCTCAATGAGCCTGAATCCCTCCCTGCGCGTGCGCTCTGAAGAGTAATCCATGAGATACTCGGCCAAGGTAAGCATTGCGTTTGGCGTGCAGAATCTCTTTATGAAGCCCGGTATTGCAAACTCCATGAAGTGCTCACCTGTTCTTCCCTTTCTGTAGCAGCTTGTACAGAAGCTTGGAATGAAGTCGTTTTTCAGCAGCCAGTATATTACGTCGTCAAGACTCCTTGTATCTCCTACCTGGAACTGCTCCTTGTCAAGCTCCTGCCCGGCCGAAGCATCCTTCTGATAACCGCCTATTTCCAGGTGGGTGCCAGCGTCAATCTGAGAGACTCCGAACTGCATAAGTTCACTGCGCAACTCCTCACTCTCACGGGCTGTCATAATCATTCCAGTGTATGGAACGGCCAGCCTTAAAATTGCAACCAACTTCTTGAAATCAGCGTCACTTACCTCGTATGGAAGCGGAATGTTGAGTTCCTGGGCAGGTTTGATTCTAGGAAAACTAATTGTATGTGGCCCTACACCGAATCTCTCCTGAAGATGCACAGCGTGCGTAACCAGACCAAGGACCTCGAACCTCCAGTCGTACAGACCGAACAGTGCGCCAATACCCATATCGTCAATTCCCCCCAGGAATGCACGGTCCATGGCCGTGAGCCTCCACAGGTAGTCCCCCTTCATTGTATCTGCCGGGTGGTACTTTGCGTATGTCTCTTTATGGTATGTCTCCTGGAATACCTGGAAGGTGCCAATTCCGGCAGCCTTAACTGTTTTATATCCATCTATGTCAAGTGGCGCGGCGTTTATGTTCACTCTGCGTATCTCTCCATTGCCCTCCTTTACCCTGTAGCAGGTTCTTGTACACTCTGCAATGAACTCCGGCGAGTATATAGGTGATTCACCGAATACCAGAATGAGCCTTTTGTGCCCCATATTTTCAAGACTGAGAAGCTCTTTCTCAAGTTCTGCGGGCGAGAGTGTTTTTCTTACAGTGCTCTTTGCACTCTTCTTGAAGCCGCAGTACTTGCAGTCGTTTATACAGTAATTTCCAACGTAAAGCGGTGCAAAAAGAACTATTCTGTTACCGTAAACGGTCCTTTTAAGTTCTCTTGCCGTCTGATACATCTCCTCAAGAAGTTCCGGAGATGAAATGGCAACCAGTTCCGCTGTCTCTTCTACGGTAAGCGCTCTCTTCTCGCGGCACTTTGCAAAAATTCTTCTTACCTCATCGGGATTCTCCTTTTTTCCAGTGTATAGCGAAGTAATATAGCTGTCATTAATGAAATCTGTTCCTGAATACTCTTTTTTCATCTTTAATATGTTTTCAATCAACATACTCTTGCAACACGTAAGAGTAAAGATGCACTACCTCTGCAGGTTATGCATTTAACCTACAAAGATAGTGAAAAATGTGCAATTTCGGAATATTAGAAGAGGGTGGAGGAGTTTATTCCTTCAGCTTTTTCCGTGTCTGAAGTAATGTTGTAGAGGAACGCCTCATCTATGATTGGAATGTTGAGCTGGGTGGCCTTCTTTATCTTTGAATCGCCCGGCTTTTCACCTGCAAGAAGCCATGTGGTTTTTGCTGTGACACTTGATGCCACCTTGCCTCCATGTGACTCTATGTATGCCTTCATCTCCTCCCTTGAAACGGAGTATGTCCCCGTTATCATAATTATCCTACCTTCGAGCGCGTTTGATACTTTTTCTACCTCGCTACCTGCCCATAGTTGAACTCCTTTTGCCCTCAATGCCTCTATTGTGCCTCTGTGAATATCTGAGGCGAAGAAGTCGATTATGGAGTCAGCCATAATTTCGCCCACATCCTCAACCTCCATAAGTTCCTCCTTTGTTGCCATGGCAAGTTCATCTATGCTATTGAAGCAGTGTGCAAGTGTCTTGGCGCTCTGTTCGCCTATATTCTTTATTCCGAGTGCAAAGAGCACGCGGGAGTATGGAACGGAGAGGCTCTGCTGCAGCGATGCCATAAGGTTTGAGGCTGATTTCTCCTTGAACTTGTCGAGAGAAAGAAGCTGTTCTCTAGAAAGGGAATAGAGATCTTCAATCTCACTTATATATCCTTTGTTATAGAGCTGCTCTATGGTAGCTTCGCCAATGTTTATGTTCATTGCCTTTCTGCCAACAAAGTGTATGAATTTACCCTTTCTCTGCATTGGACATCCGTCAGAGTTCGGGCAGAATACCCCAGCCTGTCCCGGTATGGATACAAGCGGAGTGCCGCAGTCGGGGCAGATGCTTGGGAAAGGTGCGCGGGTAGCGTTTATTGCCCTTTTTGAAAGCTCTACACGTGTAATCTTCGGTATGATCTCGCCACCTTTTTCAACATATACCCAATCTCCTGTATGAATGTCAAGCACCTCCATCTGGTCTCTGTTGTGCAGAGTGGCTCTCTTCACAACCGTTCCGGAAAGCTGAACCGGAGAGAGGTTGGCAACAGGGGTTATTGCTCCGGTGCGTCCAACCTGAAAATCAATGGAGAGAATGGGCGTAAGCGCCTCTTCGGGTTTGAATTTGTATGCTGTGGCCCATTTGGGCGATTTTGCCGTGAACCCCAACTGGCGCTGCAGTTCCAGGTTGTTGACCTTTATTACTATGCCGTCTGTTGCATATGGCAACATCTTTCTTTCACTGTCCCAGTAATTTATGAACTCCTCAATCTCCTCCACCGTGGTGCACTCCCTTGCCTTTGATGATACTGGAAGGCCCCATTCAGAAGCACGTTCAAGTGCTTGGGTATGGGTGGTGAAATTGCTTTCAGGCGAAATTATATGGTACAGAATGCAGTCAAGACCTCTTTGCGCCACCTCTTCACTGTTAAGCAGCTTGAGAGAGCCGGCTGCCGCGTTTCTGGGGTTGGCGAAGAGTGGCTCCTCATCCATCTCTTTCTGCATGTTGAGCCTGTCGAATGCCTCGAATGGCATGAATATTTCGCCCCTTATCTCAAATTCATGCGGGTAACCTGGCTTGAGTTGCTGCGGAATGCTCGGAATGCGCTTTACGTTTTCAGTCACGTCGTCTCCCACCATTCCATCGCCTCGGGTGAGGGCGTGTACCAGCTTGCCGTCAATGTAGGTAAGGCAAATGGCGGTTCCGTCGAATTTAAGCTCACAATTGTATGTGAAAGGTACTCCTGCAGCCTCCCTTATGCGTGCGTCAAATGCCCTTACCTCCTCAAAATCGTATGTGTTTCCCAAAGAGAGCATCGGGTTCTTGTGTGGAAGCTGGTTGAATTTTCTTGCCGGTTCCGCAGCTATGACATTGGGGTTCGTTGACTCTCCGGCGTCCTCTGTGCTTATGGCTGTGTCGGGAGTGTATTCGCTTCCGGGGTGGAGGGCAGGGGAGGAGGGATTCACAAACTGAGGGTATCTCTTCTGCAGCTCCATAAGCTCCTGCATAAGGATATCGTATTCAAAATCAGATATCACAGGCGCGTTGAGAACGTAGTAGTTCCTGTTGTGTTCCAGGAGTTCTCTATCGAGCTGTGCTATTCTATCTTTTGCCTCTTTTTGTGTCATTGTGATACTATTTTAACATACAAATTTACAAAAAATACAAATATTTCCATTACCTTTGCGGCCCGAAAGATAACGAATTTAATGATGGAAAAATCTATTGTGATTTTAACAGGCGGTGGCCCGGCGCCTGGAATGAATACGGTTGTTGCCAGTGTTGCAAAGACATTCATTCAGAACGGTTTCAGAGTTTTGGGCCTTCATGGCGGTTATTCAGGACTTTTTTCAAAGAACCCGAAATATTGCGAGATTGATTTCACTTTGGCTGACTCCATATTCAACAGGGGTGGTTCATATCTTATGATGAGCCGTTACAAGCCAAGCGCAGAGGATTTTGAGAAGAACTTCAATCTTGATTTCTTCAAGAAGAACAATATTGGCCTTCTTGTTACGGTGGGAGGTGATGATACTGCTTCCACAGCCAACAGAATTGCCAAATTCCTTCAGGAGAAGAGCTATAAGATTGCCAATATCCATGTTCCAAAGACTATTGACAATGACCTTCCTCTTCCGCATAATCTTCCAACATTCGGTTTTCACTCTGCTGCTGCAGAGGGGTGTCGTCTGGCAACTACGGTATATGAGGATGCCCGCACCAACGGAACTTGGTTTGTTGTTGCGGCAATGGGCAGGAGTGCGGGACATCTTGCATTGTGGCTCGGCGCAACATGCCATTATCCTATGATTGTGATTCCTGAGATGTTCAACAAGACTGAAATCACAATTGACAAGATTGTAAACCTTGCAGTTTCTGCAATTGTAAGGAGAAAGATAATGGGAACCGATTATGGCGCCATTATGATTTCCGAGGGTGTATTCCACAGTTTGAGCGGAAAGGATCTTGAGGAGCATGGCGTTCATTTCACATACGACGAGCACGGCCATCCTGAACTTGGAAAACTCTCAAAATCACAGCTTTTCAATGATTTGCTCGATGAGAAGATGAAGGCGCTTGGAATCAAGTTCAAGTCAAGACCGGTTGAACTTGGTTATACTCTCAGGTGTGTAACTCCTTGTGCATATGACCTTATGTATTGCTCCCAGCTTGGTATGGGTGTTTATAAACTCTATGAGGAGGGTTGTACAGGCTGTATGGTAATAAGGGATGTTGATGAGAATATCAAGCCGCTTTACCTTTCAGATATACAAGATAGCACAGGCAAGATTCCACCAAGGCTTGTAAATCTTGAGAGCGATCAGGTGATGCAGGTTTTCCATAGAATCATGAACTTCATTATTCCTAGGGATTATGATGATGCCAAAAAGTATCTGAAGAACCCGGAGGAGTATGACTTCTACAAAATACTCAATTGGGAAAAATAATACCTACAGAGCTTGGCACGGAGAGCGTGGCCAAGCTTCTTAGAAAATACGCTGTTCCTTCAATTGTGGCAATGGTGGCAACATCGTTGTACAATATGGTAGATAGCATATACATAGGGCAGGGGGTAGGCACTGATGCGCTTGCCGGTCTTGCCCTTACTTTTCCTATTATGAACCTTTCGGCCGCATTGGGCGCAATGATTGGCGTAGGTTCCTCTGCAATAATTTCAATGCTTCTGGGGCAGAAGAACTACGAAATGGCCAATAAGGTATTCGGCAACAGTATTACGCTGAATATCATTGTTGGTGTGCTTTTCATGACCGGAATGCTTCTTTTCCTCAATCCGATTCTCTATTTCTTCGGTGGCAGTGAGCAGACGGTTCCGTATGCGAGGGAATATATGATAATTATTCTTGCCGGTAACGTATTCACCCATATTTATCTTGGTTCCAATGCTGTGCTGAGGGCTGCCGGGTTCCCGAAAAAGGCAATGATTGCCACTTTTGTTGCTGTTGGACTCAACACCGTTCTTGATCCTATATTTATTTTCGTTTTTGACTGGGGAATCAGGGGAGCAGCTGTTGCAACCATTCTGGCACAGATAATAGGGCTTGTATGGCAGATGAGGATATTTACCAACAGAAACAATGTGGTCCATTATGACAAGGGTATCTACAAACTTATTCCAAGGGTTGTAGGCGATATTCTTTCAATTGGTGCATCTCCGTTTGCAATTAATTCAGCCGCATGCTTTGTTGTCATTCTCATTAACCAGGGCCTTAAGGTTTATGGAGGTGACATGGCTATTGGAGCTTATGGAATCATAAACAGAATAGGCTTTGTTTTTGTAATGATTGTATTGGGACTCAATCAGGGAATGCAGCCAATTGCCGGCTTCAATTATGGAGC
>DCHN01000011.1:0-2112 GCA_002315995.1 Bacteroidales bacterium UBA1751
AGAGTTTGCCGTAAAGAACGGATATTGGACAAGGGTTCTCCTCCAGATGCATATTGCAAGTGAGGAGACTAAGCAGGGATTCTCAAAGGAGGAGCTCTTTGATTTTTTGGAAGAACGCTTAGGCAAAGGATCAGCAGATTTGCTATCTGCAAGTGAAACTGCAAATCTGTGTTCGGCAAGTGATGCTGCAATGGCATCAGTTGGAGCATCTACTCCTATGGAAACTGGCAATGGCGATTTCGTCGGTCATGTTTCTAATGCAAAATTGCCCCTGTCCCAAACACAGGTACCTGGTGTTGAGATCTGTGGTCTTATGGGAATGGCTTCTTTCAGCAGCAACAAGGCTCTTGTAAATAAAGAATTCAAAACTATTGCAGGTGCTTTTAAAGATATAAAACAGAGGTGGGGAGAGAAGCTTCCGCATTTCAACGAGCTTTCAATTGGAATGAGTGGGGATTTTACGCTTGCAATTGAGAATGGTGCCACGCTTGTGAGGGTAGGCACGGCAATTTTCGGAGAGAG
Source organism: Bacteroidales bacterium UBA1751 (assembly GCA_002315995.1). Lineage (GTDB taxonomy): Bacteria > Bacteroidota > Bacteroidia > Bacteroidales > UBA932 > Egerieousia. The sequence continues at coordinate 523 of DCHN01000011.1, forward strand.
AGATTACAGCAAGCCTTTCAAGTGCTGGTAGCATAATGTCAAACCTCAAGCATGATATGAGATTAGGTATCAGAGGTCAGGTGTCAGGGGTTTGGTGGTGAGAGTTCAGCGGAACGGAACAGCTCTTGGGCGTCTTACAAAATATATAAAAAGATATTTTCATAATTTTAGTAGAATGAAAATCAAGAGGAAAATAGGCAGTGGCTTTGTAATTATTGCAGCCATTCTTCTGCTTTCGAGCATGGTTGCAGTATATGAGTTCATATCCATGCGAAACAGTATTGCCAAACTCGTGGACATAAATGTCAGCTCCATAAACAAGGCAAACTCCCTTCAGGATATCATTGACGAATATAGTGTGAAACTTATGGAGAGCATGGCCGATGACTCCCTGCCGGCAGTGCCTGACATTACTGTTGACGACAGATTCCTTAGCCAGTTGCAGAGTCTTGTGAAAATAGCTGATGACCAACAGATATTTGACAATGCCGACTCTGTAAAGTATGCGTTCGTGGTATATATGCAGAAGACCAAGGCTGCAAAAGAAATATGGTCAGGCAGTTTCAAGGAGAGAAGGGCCTGGTTTGTATCGGAGATAATTCCTGTACACGCACAGCTGAGCGGTTACATCAGAAATCTCTCCACGGTGAGCCAGAATCTGCTTAATGTTGACTCTGTTAATCTTACAGAGAGTTTCTACAGAAGCATAATGCCGTGTGTTGTTGCGGTCTTCTCAGGAATAGTACTTATTTTCCTTTTCAACTACTTCATAAACTATTATGTTCTTTCGCCTATTTTGAGAATAGGCAACGGAATATCATACTATTTGAAGGCCGGAAGAAAATATGATGTGAAGCTTGAGAACGACGATGAACTGCAGGAGTTGAACGAGAGTGTTGCCGAGCTTATTGACAACAACCGGCATCTGCAAGGGAAATAACACTGAGAGAATATGAACCTGACTGTAGTATCTAAAAATATTGGTCTGGCGCTGCTCTTTGATGCTGCGTTCATGCTCCTGGGTGCATTTGTCTCGCTCATATATGGTGCCGACAGCGCGCTGTCGCCTCTGTTCCTCAGCGGTATCATAACAATGGTGACCGGACTCTTCCCGGTTATATTCGTAAGGGGAGGCAGGAACCATATAAACATAAAGGAGGGCTTTGCAATAATAGTCTTCGCTTGGCTTCTCTCATGCCTCTTCGGAATGCTTCCATACGTTCTCTGGGGAGGCGAATTCACTCTCATCAATGCCTGGTATGAGAGTGTTTCCGGATTTACAACCACTGGTTCAACCATTCTTCAGGATATTGAAGCCCTTCCTAACGGACTTCTTTTCTGGCGCTCGGCAACTCACTTCATTGGAGGTATTGGAGTAGTGGTATTCATGCTTCTGATTCTTCCTAACCTGAGCACATTCAGACTCAGGCTCAGCAAGATTGAGATAAACTCCCTGAGCCGTGAGAACTACAGCTATAAGGCGCGAGAAACCGTAATAATCATTGCCGGTGTTTATATTGCACTTGCCATTGTTGCAACAATAGCACTTATGATAGCTGGAATGGGGTGGTTCGATGCCATAAACCATGC
>DCHN01000011.1:2196-4071 GCA_002315995.1 Bacteroidales bacterium UBA1751
CATTCAGATGCCATAAACATTGTGCTCATGATATTCATGTTTCTGGGCAGTGTTCATTTCGGACTTCTGTATGCTTCAATAATGACCTGGACACCAAAGATTTTCAAGAGCCCTGTTACCAAGTTCTATTTGAAAACGCTTCTGGTTGCTTCTGTAATAGTCATACTGAATATCAAACTCTCCGGCAATGAATCAGGGTGGTGGGATGCCATAATGAATGGCTCTTTCCAGTGTGTTTCCATAATGTCAACAACAGGATTCGCAACTGCAGACACCTCAATTTGGCCTCATCTTTCCATTCTTGTGCTTATGTACATAGGAATTCAGTGCGGATGCTCAGGTTCAACTACCGGAGGTATCAAGTCCGACAGAATATTCATTTTCCTCAAGTCTGTTAAGGCACAACTTCTAAAGACAGCTCACCCCAATGCTGTAGTGCACGTGAGGAATGCAGGGCATCTGGTTGATGCGGGACTCGTTTCATCCATAAACCTATTCATTGTTCTCTATTTGGGAATCATTTTTCTCATGGCAGTCATATTCTCCGTTATGGGAATAGACTTTATGGAGGCATTCAGCGCGTCAGTTTCAAACATGGGCAACCTTGGACCTGGATTCGGTTCGGTGGGGTCACTGGGCAACTATTCGCAATTCCCTCTTCTTGCCAAATTCCTCAGCACAATACAGATGCTTATGGGGCGTCTTGAAATATATTCGTTCATAATGATATTTACCATAAGCAAGTGGAAATAGAGAGGAGGAAAGGCGTATGAGTTTTCGTGATACTCTTCTTTCACATATGAACAAATCCCTCGGATTTGAGCCCACCGCATGTCAGAGCAGACTTTTTGAGATGCTTGCTGACTTTACCGTGGAGCCTGTAAAGGAGAGCTTTATTCTTGTTGTAAGCGGATATGCAGGAACAGGAAAGACCTCTGCAATATCTTCCTATATCAGAACTCTTCAATATCTTGGAAGAAAGTTCAAACTTGTAGCCCCAACAGGCCGCAGCGCAAAGGTGCTCTCATCCTATTCCGGGCAGAAAGCCAGCACAATACACAAACTCATATACCGCCAGAAATCAATGGATGGCGGAGTAGGAAAGTTTACTCTCGACTTCAACAAAGACAAGGATACTGTTTACATAGTTGACGAGTGCTCGCTCATTCAAATATCTGAGAGCGGACGAAACGAGTATTCAAACATATTCGGAAGCGGAGACATCCTTAATGACCTTGTGCAGTATGTATGCGGCTTTTCATCCTCCACTTGCGATAGCCTTCCTTTTGACAACGGCAACAAAATTATATTGGTCGGGGACCCGGCCCAGCTGCCGCCTATTGGCTTTGACCGTTCGCCTGCGCTTGACATTGACTACTTGCGCAGCTGTTTCAATGCTGTGGTGAGCACGGAACTCAAAACGGTTGTGAGGCAGAAGCAGCAGAGCGGAATCCTTGCCAATGCAACAATGCTCAGACACCTGATAGAGGGAGATGAAATGGTGACTTTCGATGGAGTTGCTTCATTCTCTTCTGGAAAGATTGAATTGAGTGAAGATTACCCTGATGTTGAGAGAGTAAGCGGAGGTGAACTCATTGAGAAACTTACTGAGTGCGTTGAGAGCTTCGGCCTCGATAATGTGGTGGTTCTCTGCCGCTCCAACAATAGGGCCAACAGATACAACAACGGAATAAGGCAGAGTGTTCTTTTCAGGGAGGAGCAGCTTGTAAAGGGAGACAAACTGATGGTTGTGAAGAACTGCTATCAGTTTCTTGAGGATGTGCCTCAGCTCGATTTTATTGCCAATGGAGATGTAGCGGAACTGGTGAAGATATCCGGTTTTGAGGAGCGCTACAATCTGCACTTTGCCCAGGC
>DCHN01000011.1:4136-5133 GCA_002315995.1 Bacteroidales bacterium UBA1751
CTCACCTCTACAACACCTTCACTCGGTGCACAGGAGCAGAGTGAACTTTACAAGGGCGTATATGCCGATTGGGAGATGTCAATAGGCAAGAACAAACGCAAAATTATGAAGGAGGTACGTGAGGATAAGTATTATAATGCGCTTCAGGTTAAATATGCTACTGCCATTACGGGACATAAATCACAGGGTGGGCAGTGGAAGTGCGTATTCATTGATAATCCTTTCTGGAGTGACGAAATAACTCTTGATGACAAAAAATGGCTCTACACGGCCATAACAAGAGGTGTTGAAAAGGTTTTTTTTGTTAACTTCAAAGATTCTTTGTTTGTATAAACTTGCTAAAACTTTTTGATTATGAGATATATTCTTACTTTTTTAATGGTTGTGGGTATGGTATTTTCTTCTTCATCTCAGGAACTGAATCTTGAGCAGAGGCTCGGCAGGCTTCCTGAAAACATTCTTAACGGTGAGTCAATATCGCAGAGTGAATGGGTGGGCAATGCTTTCAATTTCAAGGTTTCTTATTCCGGCGGAAGTGCAAAGGAGTTCTCCTGGACAAAAGAGGGTGGTGTTTCGCAGAGTCTTGTAAGTGTGCCGGGAGAGGTCAGGGATGAGGCAAGAGAGGCTGTTGTAAAGAAGTTCTGGGAGGATATGACCTCACGTGATGCCAAGGCCAAAGAGAGCATCCAGAGAAGTGTTGTATCTCCTGACCACTCAATGGTTGCTTTTGTACAGGGCAACGATATGTATATTTACAGATGCGGCGACTCTTCGGTTACACGTCTTACCACAGATGGAACTGATGTAATAAAGAACGGATTTGCTTCGTGGGTCTATTATGAGGAGATACTTGGAAGGCCATCGAACTATGTGGCATTCTGGTGGAGCCCCGATTCAAGGACTCTTGCCTGGTACCGTTTCGATGAGAGCAATGTGCCTATGTTTCCTATTGTTGATTATGATGGGCAGTATGGAAAACTCAACAGAACAAGATATC
>DCHN01000011.1:5260-7332 GCA_002315995.1 Bacteroidales bacterium UBA1751
GACCAATATTTCGGTATTCCTTTCTGGAATGCTGACGGTTCAAGATTCATTGTTCCATGGATGCCGCGCGAACAGAATGAGCTCATTCTCCATACTGTAAATCCGCTTGACGGAACACATGAGAGTATATATCACGAAAAGCAGAGGTGCTGGATTGATTGGATGGAGGATATGCAGTTCACCCAGGATGGATTCTATGTCATAAGGGATACAGACGGTTGGCAGAATATATATTTCCAATCATTTGATGGAAAGAAGTTTCTCAAGATAACAGAGGGAAAGAATTGGAGTACGCAGTTTGTAAAGGTTGACACCAAGGGAGGTTATATATATTTCACCTCAAGAAGAGAGTCTTCACTCAGACACGATTTCTACAAGGTGGCTCTCAGAGGCGTTTCAACAGGTAAGGACGGAAGCTTCATAACGGGAAAGATTACCAGACTCACGTCAGGGGAGTATGACTATCGCAGTGTAAGAATAAGTGAAGACAACAAATGGTTCAGTGCGGTAAGGTCCAATTGCAACACTCCGCATCAGCTTGTGGTCGGCAGGTGCGACGGAAAGAGCAGCAAGAATGGAGAAGGGAATCTATCGACCGTGTGGGATTGCAAAGGCTGCGATTTTGACAGGTATCTGCTTCCAAAGGAGGAGATTCTTACAATTGAGGTCGATGGTTACACCATTCCGGCAAGGGTGATTTGGCCGGTGAATATGAAGGAGGGGCAGAAATATCCGGTTATTATTGATATGTATGGTGGTCCTGATGCAGGAACTGTATTTGATGAATTTGCAGGTGCGCCAAGGGGAAGCAGATGGTCATCGGCGCTTTGGTGGGCATATGATGGCTTCATAAGATTGTGCATTGACCACAGGGCAAGCGGACACTGCGGTAAGCAGGGGTTGGAGTTCCTCCATAGGAATCTGCTTAATATAGAGTTCAAGGATTATGTAGAGTGGGTGAAGAAACTTTATGAATATCCTTGTGTGAACAGAGATAAGATTGGTATTACCGGTTTTTCATACGGCGGTTCAATGACTACTCTGGCTGTTGCCCAGTATGGAAACTATTTCAGGTACGGAATTGCTGGCGGTGGAGTATATGACTACAAGCTTTATGATACGCACTATACCGAGAGATATATGGATACTCCGCAGTCTAATCCGGAAGGGTATGCCAATACGGTTGCTGCAGAGAGAATTGCCGGATACAAGGGTGATTCAACCAATTATTTGAAGATAACTCACGGTACCAGTGATGATAACGTGCATATACAGAACACTATGCATCTTATTAAGGCAATGCAGGATGCTGGCAAGCAGTTTGATCTTATGGTTTATCCGGGGCAGTTCCACGGTTACAGGGGGGCTCAGGGAAAGCATAGCAAAGTTGCTGACATCATCTTCTGGTACAAACACCTCAAAGGTGAGCAGGCACCGGAGATGCTACTTAATTCATTGAAATAAATTACATATTTGAGAGATATGGAAGCATATATGGAAAGGGCTCAGCAGTGGCTGGGTGAAGATTTTGACAGCGCAACCAGAAGTGAGGTTGCTGAAATGATTCGTAAAGGTGGAAAGGATCTTGAGGATGCTTTCTACAGAAACCTTGAATTCGGTACCGGCGGCCTGCGCGGTATAATGGGTGCGGGTACGAACAGAATGAACAGATACACGGTTGGAATGGCCACACAGGGCATTGCCAACTACTTGAAGATAAATGCTCAGAGGGGTGATTTCAAAAGATCATCCAACAGTGAACTCAAGGTTGCAATATCTTGCGATTCACGTAACAACAGTCGTCTTTTTGCGCAGGTCACAGCTGCAATTTTTGCTGCGAACGGAATAAAGGTTATTCTATTTGAAGATATGAGGCCTACTCCTGAGCTCAGTTATGCCATTCGTTGGGGAAAATGCAATGCCGGTGTAATGGTTACCGCTTCCCATAATCCTAAGGAGTACAATGGCTATAAGATGTACTGGGAGGATGGTGCACAGATCATTGCCCCTCATGACACCAATATCATTGCCAAGGTTGTTGAAATTGAGAACCCTTCACAGGTGCAGTGGGG
>DCHN01000029.1:0-1548 GCA_002315995.1 Bacteroidales bacterium UBA1751
TATATGATGAAAGTCACCAGATGCCGGATCTTAACCCCGACAGCTGCTTTAACGGGAAACTTGTTGTTGCCACATCCTCAATTTTGCCTCCGTACTCTTATGTGAAGAATGGCAGGCTTTCCGGAATTGAGTTGGAAATGGTGTCAGATTTCGCCAAAAGTGAACACATGGATGTTGAGTTTGTAGATATGTCGTTCCAGGCCATAATTCCTTTCCTCAAGTCAGGGAAGGCAGATATGGCTGCCGCAACAATATGTATCACTGAGGAGAGAAGCAAGAGCGTAGATTTCAGTATAGCGTGGACAGAGGAGGCCTCTGCCATGATTACCCGCCGAACTGACGTCTCTGTAGCAGAACATTCAGACAATCAGGAGCAGCAGGTTGGTTTCTGGGAGGGTATTGAGCAGAGCTTCCAGAACAACGTCATTGAAGAGCAAAGATATAAACTTCTCCTTGACGGACTTTTCACTACAATAATAATATCGCTCTTTGCCGGACTGCTTGGCACTCTGCTGGGTGTATTGTTGTGCTGGGGCACAATGCATAAGAACGTTATTCTACGTAAGAGTTGTGATATTTATATAGAGTTTATGAGAAGGATGCCTCAGGTGGTCTTCCTTATGATTATGTTCTATGTGGTATTTGCCGGAATTGACATAAGCAGCATGTTTGTTGCAATAATTGCGTTTGCACTCTGCTTTGGAGCATATACAAGTGTCATTTTCCGCTCTTCTCTTGAGAGCATTGACAAAGGACAGTGGGAGGCGGCTCTTTCAATAGGTTTCAGCAAGTTCCGTTCATTCTGGTATGTAATTCTTCCACAATTGGTAAGACGTGTGCTTCCAGTATATCAGGGAGAGTTCATAGGACTTGTAAAGGCAACCTCAATAGTTGGTTATATTGCAGTATTTGACCTTACAAAGGCTGGGGATGTCATCAGAAGTAGAACATACGAGGCTTTCTTCCCTCTAATCATTGTTACAATAATCTATTTTGCCATTATCTGGCTGCTTTCGCTCCTTCTCAAATATGCGGAGCATAAAACTGAACTCAAACGCAAGAAATTTTACCTATGATACAGATAGAGCATTTACAGAAGTGTTATTCAGACGGATTTCAGGTCCTCAAGGATGTCAATGCAACAATAAATGATGGTGAGGTTATAAGCATCATCGGGCCTTCCGGTACAGGAAAGAGTACATTCTTAAGATGTCTCAACAAGCTTGAGGTTTCTACCGGAGGAAAAATCATAATCAACGGTGTTGATATCACCGATCCTTCCTGTGACATTGCAGCCGTGAGACGCAAGGTTGGAATGGTTTTCCAGAGTTTCAATCTCTTTGACCACTTGAGCGTGCTCGACAACCTTATGCTTGGCCCAATAAAGTTGCTTGGAATGACTCCGCAGGAGGCTGAGAAGCAGGGCAGAATTCTTTTGAAGCAGGTTGGTATGGCAGCCAAGGCAGATTTCTTTCCAAGCGAGTTGAGCGGCGGACAGAAACAGAGGGTTGCAATTGCAAGGTGTCTGGCAATGAAGCCTGATGTCAT
>DCHN01000029.1:1684-9949 GCA_002315995.1 Bacteroidales bacterium UBA1751
TCAACCAGGGTCTTCTATATGGATAAGGGTCTTATTTATGAAGATGGTACACCTCAGCAGATTTTTGAAAATCCGCAAAAGGAACTTACCAAGATATTCATAAATAGGGTTCGCAATTTTGAGCATCACATTGCCGATGAGGATTTTGACTGGTATGACTTCATAGGAAAACTTGAGCAGTTCTTCAAGAGATATGGCGTCAAGTTCGGTTTCTTTGAGTCTGCGTGCCATCTTGTGGAGGAGATTATGACACTTTGTTTCCAAACAGAGGATTCTCCAAAAGTGGCTTTGATGCGTGACAACGGAGGAATGGATATAAAAGTTGAATATTCTGAGAAGAATGACGACGTCCTCCTCTCATTCATTGCGCCTGAGGTTCTTGGATCAATTTTGAACAAGGAGGCAGACCCTGACGGAATAGCAATGATGCTTGTTAACGCTTTGGCCAGCAATATCAGCGAGAAATGCGAAGATGGTAAAGTCATTCTCTCCATGGGTGTAAAGACAATGTAAAAAATGGAGCACAATATAGCTCAGGGACCTAAGGTGGAGAAGATTGAAGCTATGTTCAATGACATATCTTCAGACTACGACAAACTCAACCATATTCTATCTTTAGGAGTGGATCTTCAGTGGAGAAGGCAGGCCATAAAAGAGATAACAGGCAGTTCAAAACCTCAGCATATTCTTGATATTGCCTGCGGAACAGGTGACTTTACAATTGAAATAGCGCAACACGCACTCCAGGGCTCCACAATAATTGGGGCTGACCTTTCAGAGGGAATGCTTGAAGTAATGGGTGAGAAGTTGCGCAAGAGAGGCCTGGACAGGAAGATATCCACTCTTCACGTCAACTGTGAGGCTATGCCCTTCAATGACAACACATTCAACCGTGTTACCGTTGCTTTTGGCATGAGAAACGTTGAGCACAAGGAGAAGGTCCTGAAGGAGGTGCTGCGTGTTCTTGAGCCTGGAGGCAAGTTTGTTATGCTTGAACTCTCTGTTCCTTCAAATGCAATTGCCCGTTTCCTGTACAATATCTATTTCGTTCGCATATTACCCTTTATAGGTGGTTCCGTTTCCGGCAATTTCCCTGCATACAAATATCTGCCGGGCTCGGTGCTTCATTTCCCGCAAAAACGTGAATGGATGGCCTTTATGAGTTCATGCGGCTTTTGCAATGTGCGTCACCGCAGCTTCACAATGGGCCTTTGCAGGATGTATGTAGGAGAAGTTAAGTAAATTAATGTTATTGTGACTCTTAAGGCATGTTTGAAATCAATGCGTTTGCGTACGCTTCCGCTCTCGCTTTCGGGGGTTATTATGGGAGCATTCATAGGTGTTCCATTGAATGGCTATGAGTTGACCGGCTCTTTTCCCCGGGGGGTTGTCAGCATGATAATATTCCTTCTTCTTACAACGGCCCTTCTTCAGATTATATCAAATCTATCGAACGAGTTGGGAGATGCGCTTAACGGAACTGACCGTGCCGACAGGGAGGGAATACACTATTCCATTCAGGATGGTGACATGAGTGTTGGAGAGCTCAAACGTCTCATAGCTCTTATGGTGGTCCTCTGTTGTATTTCAGGCTCCATTATGATTTGGTTCAGATTCGGCACCTTGTTGGGAATCCTGCCGCTCTCTTTCCTTCTTCTTGGAGCATTGGCTATTGTAGCTGCCATGCGTTACACTCTTGGAAAGAATCCATACGGCTACAGGGCAAAGGGTGACCTCTTTGTCTTCATTTTCTTTGGGCTGGTAAGCACTATTGGAGGATTCATATTTTCTACTCCTGATTTTATGTCAGATTCGTTTCAGGGCTATGCTCTCAATCTTCTTAAATATTCGCTTCTACCAGCGTGTGCAATTGGTTTTTTCAGTGTGGGCGTTCTGAATGTCAACAACATCCGCGACATAAAGAGCGATGCGCTCACCCGTGTTACAGTTGCTATAAAGCTTGGTGCACGCAAAGCCAGAATTTATCAGACCATTCTCATTGCAGCCGGCTGGCTCTGTATTACAGTTTACGTCATAACCGTTGAACAGTCAGAGATTACCAAAGCATCCTATTGGCTTTTTATTCTAACGCTTCCACTCTTCATTTTGCACCTTAAAGGTGTATGGAAACGTGAAGGAAAGGCCCTTGACCCAATGCTTCCGCTCCTTGTAATGAGTACCTTCATTACAACGCTTCTTTTTTGCCTGCCCAGGTGCTTGGCAGTGATGTAATTATCTATTTCTTGAATAAACAGTAACAATATGAGATATCTTAAGTTTTCAACACTCTTTTTAATTCTCACTTGTGCCTGCAACCTCCTTTCTGCGCAGAGTAGCGCGGCAAGCAGTGAGCCTTACCTTTTTGCCAACCTGGCCGATAGATATACAAAACGTACCGCCGAGGTTGAGATGCGTGATGGAGTAAAGTTGCATACCATTATTGTTGAACCGAAGGACAAAAGCTGCAAACATCCAATAATGATGGAGCGCACCTGTTACAGTGCAACAGACAAAACTGTTAATCTCAGGGTATATGCTCCATATGTTGACAATGACTATATCTTTGTTTTTCAGGATGTCAGGGGTAAATGCCTTTCAGAGGGAGTATATGAAGATATGCGCCCGTTCGTTAAGTCAAAGCAGCAGAAATCATCCGATTCCTCCGCTCCAATATACACCGACGAGGCCACCGATACCTACGATACCGTTGAGTGGCTCATGGCAAACGTAGAGAACCACAATGAGAGGGTGGGAGTGAAGGGAATCTCCTATCCGGGGTTCTACTCAACTATGGCAGCGCTCTCAGGACATCCTGCAATAAAAGCTGTCTCTCCACAGGCGCCCGCTACCGACTGGTTTCATGGCGATGACGTGCATCACAATGGAGCATTCATGATGAGCGAGATTTTTGCCTTCATATATGCGTGCGAGAGCAACTACAACAATAATCCTGAAATAAGGAAGGCAATGAAGGAACCGCACCTTGTTTCTTCAGATATATACACTTCATACCTGAAGATTGCCACATTTGAGAATGCATTGCAACAGTTTGGTGATTACCGTTTCTTCCTTGATTCAGTAAAGGCACACCCCAATTGGGATTCATATTGGGAGAGCCATACTGTAACCTGTGCTGATTTGAGCGGCATCAAGCCTGCTACGATGCTTGTTGGAGGCCTCTTTGACAAGGAGGATTGCTACGGAACATTTGCTCTCTACAAGGAGATTCGTAAACAGAGCCCATCTACGGAACTCTATTTGGTTGAAGGTCCTTGGTTTCATGGAGCATGGACAAGAAGAATGGGAGAGTTCTGGGGTCCTATGTACTTCGGTGAGGAGGGAACAGAGGAGTACTACTTCAAAAATATAGAGTATCCTTTCTTTGCATGGTATCTGGAGGATAAAGGCTCAAAGCCGCAGGAGGGAGCGTTGATTTTCGATTCCGGTTCAAGAAAGATGGTTCGCTACAGTAAGGGCTGGCCTGAGGTGGAGGTTAAGGATTGCACTCCATTCTACTTGAATGACAACGGCACTGTATCAACTCAGAAGCCAATGCGTGAAAGTGTTGTCAATTATACCAGTGATCCTGCGCATCCTGTACCATACAGAAGTGTTATGGAGAAGGGAATAGATAAGATTTATATGATTGATGACCAGAGGTTTGCGGCACAAAGACCTGATGTTCTCTGTTTCCAGACAGAACCTCTTGAAAAGGATATTACTTTGGTTGGTGAGATTGGGGTTGAACTCTGGGTAGATATCTCCACAACTGATGCTGACTTCATTGTAAAGGTTATTGATGTTTTCCCGGATGATTTTACATGGGAGAAGGAGATAGGTTCTGAGGTGATGAGTGGGAACTTCCCAGTTGCCGGATATCAACTGCTTCTTAGAGGTGAGGTCTTCAGAGGCAAGTACAGGGAGAGCTTCTCCAACCCTAAACCTTTTGTTCCGGGAGAGAAGACTCTTGTGAAGTTCACTATGCCAGATATCTCCCATACAATTAAGGCCGGGCACAGGCTCATGATTCAGGTTCAGAGCAGCTGGTTCCCTCTTGTAGACCGCAATCCGCAGAAGTTCTGCAATATATATGAATGCAAGGAGAGTGACTACATCAAATCAGAGATTGGTATCCACTGTGGTGGAGATGGTGCTTCGCTGATACGTCTGCCATTGAAAAAATAACCGAATGAAAGTTGTTGCAATAACTTCACCTCTTCATAAGGAGTCTGCTGAAGATCCTTCAAAGGAGCCTTTTATACAGAGTATTGAAGCCCTTTTGGAGGAGAAAATTGAATTTTGCTCCTGCGATTCTGCTATAGAAGGGCTACTTGGAAACCATGATTCTGCCATAGAAGTGCGGCTTGGAATCCAAGATTCTTCTGTAAATGGGAAGAGTGGTCTCATTTTGTTCGTATATGTGCGTACAGGCGGCACGGAAGGGATCTTCAATGAATTGATTCACAGTTATTTGAGCTGTAACACTCAATCTGAGCCGGCAAAGATAATTCTAATTACCAGCGGCGAGAGCAACTCTCTGGCAGCATCAATGGAGATTTTATCGTACCTGCAGGGCATGGGGCTTGAAGGTGAGATTCTTCATGGTTCGCCTGAGTTTATTGCTGGAAGAATAAAAGCGTTCAACAATTGCCACTTGAATCATTCTTCACAATCAGAGCAACTTAAAAGATTTGAGTGTGTCGCCGAGAACTCTGTAGAGCATGGCAATGGAGATTCTTTCGTCAGAAAGTTTGAATCCGTGAACCTTGGAGGCGCAAGGTTGGGTGTAATAGGCAGACCTTCCGACTGGCTTATTAGTTCAAATGTTGACTATGCCAAGGCAAAGGAGAGGATGAATGTTGAGCTGGTGGATATTCCAATGGATGAACTGCTAGGGTGCATCAACAGCATCAGCACTGTTCCTATAGATATGAGGTCGTTCAGAGGCTCTGAAATCATCTATGAAGCGCTGAACTCCATTGTGAACAAATATGGACTTAAGGGTTTGACCTTAAGATGCTTTGACCTGCTCGACACAGTGCACAACACCGGTTGTCTGGCACTTGCAAGGCTCAATGCTGAGGGCATAGCGGCATGTTGCGAGGGAGATGTTCCGGCCTTGCTTTCAATGTACTATCTGCTTAGTAAGCGAGGATGTCCTGGATTTCAGTGCAACCTCAGCAGTATAAATGGCGACGAGTTGCTCTTCGCGCACTGCACTGTGCCACTATCAATGGTGGATTCATACAGGTACATGACACATTTCGAATCTGGAATCGGTACGGCCATAAAAGGGGAGATGCCTCTTGGCAGGGTAGAGATTTTCAAAATCGCGCCTGATTTGGAGAGGTGTGTCACTATCGCCGGTGAAATAGTGGAAAACAAGAGCAAACCGAATCTGTGCCGCACACAAATAGTGGTCAAGGCTCCAGGTGCTGCCAAATATTTCCTCCACTCGCCTCTTGCAAACCACCATATTATCAGTTACCTTTAGTTTTTGGTCTAAGCGATGCACGATGATGCACCGCTTAGGCAAAAAAATGTAAAATATTATGAAACATCATTTTCAAGCTTCATCCAGCAATTTTGCCGGCACCTTTTGTGCCTCTGTGTTTCTTTTCTGTACTTCGATAGTTCTCTCTTCCTGTGGTGAGGGGCAGTTGAGCAAGGCGCTTTCTGTTGCCACTGAGCAGAATCTCAGGCAACACGTCGAGTATCTTGCCAGTGATGAGTGTGACGGAAGACTTCCTTTATCTGCAGGAGCGGAGTTGGCTGCCGATTATATTGCAGCTCAGATGGATTCAATTGGCCTTGTTCCATTTGATGGGAGCAGTTTCAAGCAGCAGGTGGGCCTTGTAAAGATGTCAATAGAAGTTCAGGATTTCATTACTGTGAAGACTCCTTCAGGTCCCATGAAAATTGCCAATCACGACGATTTTTCATTGTTTACACATACTCTTGAGGAAGAAATTGATGTAAAGGGAGCCGAGCTCTTTTTTGCCGGCTATGGCATTGTGGCTCCTGAGTATGGAAAGGATGATTACAGAGGTCTTGAGAATCCGGAGAACAAGATAGCCATTGTAATTGTAAATGATCCGGGTCTTGGAAGTGGAACTGATTATTTCAGTGGAGATACAATGACCTACTATGGACGATGGACCTACAAGTTTGAGGAGGGTGCGCGACAGGGCCTGAAAGGCGTTCTCATAATTCATGACGATTGGGGTGCCGGCTATTCATGGTCTGTTGCAGGTGCAAGCAAGGAGAGATATGTTCTTGACAAAGGCGGCAACTCATCTAGCGCTGAGTGTGATATTCCTGTGAAGGGATGGCTTACAAATGATTGTGCTCGCCAGTTGCTCTCTAAATGCGGATATGATATGGACGAGCTCATTGCGCAGGCCAGAAAATCTGATTTCAAGCCATTTGATCTGAAAGCCAGTTTAGACGTTAAGATTAACAGCACTTTCAATTCTGCACAGAGTCCGAACATTGTTGGTTACATTCCTGCTGAAGGCGGCAGTGATGAGAACATTGTTTGCATTGCTCATTGGGATCACATAGGACATACAAGAGTTCCGATTAATGGTGATGACATTGTGAATGGTGCCACAGATAATGCCACCGCGGTTGCATGGCTTCTGGAAACGGCCCGTGCATTCAAGGAGCTGGAAAAACTGCAGGGTAGGGGGCTCAAACGTAATATTGTCTTCCTTGCGCCTACTTGTGAGGAGGTTGGAATGTATGGCAGTGAATATTATGCTTCACATCCTGTTTTCCCAATTGAGAAAACGGTTGCAGTTGTTAATCTTGATGTATTGCCTCTCTGGGGTGAGAACAATGACGTAACCATTACCGGGTGGGGTTATTCCAACCTCGACAGTATGGTTTCAGTTCTGGCGCAACAGCAGGGAAGATATATTATGGCAGACCCGGATTCATACAACGGTATGTTCTACAGGTCAGACCATCTGCCATTCATGCGCAGGGGAGTTCCTGCAATTTTTGCGAAGGGTTGGAGCGACAATCGCGTGCACGGAAAGGAGTGGGCAACCGAGAAGATTGCCGACTATTGGGCAAATGTATATCATAAACCTGGTGATGAGGTTCATCCAGAGAGCGATGATTATTCTGGTCTCAAGCAGGAGGTTGACCTCTTCTTCCATCTCATTTACCAGCTTGCCTCTACCGATATCTGGCCTCAGTGGAGTGAGAAATCAGAGTTCCAGCGCAAATAGAGGCATTATTTTTGGTTGATTCCTATTCAAGTTATTTTGTAAACACATTTACAATGAAGAAAGTTATTATTATTGCTGCGGCAATAGTCATTGCAGGTGCAATGCTGCCGGTTTCAGTATCGAAGTTCAAATCATACGACCGCACCGTGGAGGTCAAGGGACTTTGTGAGCGTGAGGTCAAGGCCGATAAGGTCATCTGGCCACTCACCTTCAAGATTGCCAACAATGATCTTACAGCTGCTCTTGCCAATATTGACAAAGCAAATGCAGCCATTGTGAAGTTCCTCAAGGATGGCGGAATAGATGAGTCTGAGATTAACATTGCCACTCCTAGAATCAACGATAAGTATACATCTTCCGAGTATGGCAATAACGACAGGCAGTTCCGATATCTCTGCACCAGCGTTGTTACCGTTTGCACAGGCAACGTTGATGCTGTTCTGGCTCTTCTTCCGCGCCAGAGCGAACTTATGAAGGATGGCATAACCCTTTTTGAAAACGAGTGGGACGATAACAAGATCCGCTTCAATTTCGAGGGCCTGAATGAAATCAAACCTATGATGATAGAGGAAGCCACCAAGAACGCACGTGAAGCCGCAATCAAGTTCGCACAGGACTCCGAGAGCTCGCTTGGCAAAATCAAAACCGCCACCCAGGGCAACTTCAGCATAGAGGCCCGTGACGCAAACACCCCTCAGATTAAACGAGTGAGAGTTGTCACCAGCGTCACCTACTACCTGAACAGATAGAGTGTCTTTTCGCTTGTAGCAACTTTTTCGGCAAATGGAAAGTGCTGTGGAGAACACAAAATTCTCCACGGTGCTTTTTCCATTAGCCGCCGGAGACGGTATATTCCGGCGGAGGTGCCACATAGCCTTTGTTCCGTTAATCGTAGCAAGACAAACGGCCACAAAACACCCCTTTTTGTGGCCAAATGACCTTCCGGAACCCCAAACGGCCACAAAACCACACCTTTTTGTGGCCAAATGACCTTCCGGAACCTCAAACGGCCACAAAACCACCCCTT